>NZ_RAWD01000649.1:0-1344 GCF_003612065.1 Corallococcus sp. CA047B | reverse complement strand
CCCCCGGCGTCAGCACCGGGCAGGCGCTCCAGGCCATGGAGGACGTGGCGAAGCAGGCGCTGCCCACGGGCACCGCGAGCATGACGACGAAGGGCAGGGCGAAGCTTTCGTACTGCGCGGCCAGCTCCAGGCGGATGGGCGCTTCTTCCTCGACGACCCGGACCGCACCGGCACCAACACCTTCGTCATGCGGCGCGTGCGCCCCATGCTGGAAGGAACGTTCTTCGGCTTCGTCGACTTCCGCTTCATGCCGGACTTCGGCAGCGCACAGCCGCTCGTGCAGGACGCGTGGATCGACTTCCACCCGAGCGACAAGCTCCGCCTGCGCGCCGGCAAGTTCAAGACGCCCTTCGGCCTGGAGCTGCTCCAGGCGGCGGTCAACACGCCCTTCATCGAACGCTCGCTCACGGTGGACCTGGTCCCCATCCGCGACGTGGGCCTGGAGCTGCACGGCGACGTGCTCGGCGGACGGTTGCAGTATTCGCTCGCGGCGCTCAACGGAGGGGCGGACGGCGTGAGCACCGACCTCAACACCGACGACAGCTTCGACCTGGCCGCCCGGCTCTTCGTCCAGCCCTTCAAGCCCGGCGGCCCCGCCCTGCTCAAGGGGCTGGGCGTGGGCTTCGCGGTGACGCGCGGCCAGCAGTTCGGCACGTCCTCCAGCACCGGCGTGTCCGTCCTTCGCAGCACCGGCCAGGAGGTCATCTTCAGCTACCTGAGCGGCACGGCCGCTGGCACCACCGTCACGGCGCACGGCGAGCACCTGCGCTTCGCGCCCCAGGGGTACTTCTACAAGGGCCCCCTGGGGCTGCTCGCGGAGTACGTGAGCTCCTCGCAGGAGGTGCAGGTGGGGGATGCCCGAGCGCGGCTGCGCCACCACGCGTGGCAGGCCCTGGCCTCGTGGGTGGTGTTCGGCGGGAGCGCCGCGTACGACGGCGTGAAGCCGACCACGCCCTTTGATCCGGAGACGGGCCAGGGCGGCGCGCTGGAGGTGGCGGTGCGCTACCACGCGTTGGATCTGGACGACGACGCCTTCCCCCGCTTCGCGGACCCCACGAAGTCGGTGAGCGCGGCGAAGGGCTTCGGCGTGGGCGCCAACTGGTACTTCAACAAGCGCGTGCGCTTCGGCGCCAACTTCCACCGCACGAACTACGAGGGCGGCGCCCCCACCGGCGACCGCGCCCCCGAGAACGCCCTGCTGATCCGCTTCCAGGTCGCCTTCTAGGGCCGCCCCTCCTCCGGCGCTGACGCCCGGCGTCACGCGGGCTTCGTCCTGCTGCGTCTTGAAGCCCGCGCGCGACCTGGATGACGCTCGCGCCCGCCGTGACGTGCCAGCCCTCCCCC
>NZ_RAWD01000648.1:0-1351 GCF_003612065.1 Corallococcus sp. CA047B | reverse complement strand
GCCCCAGGTTGTGCAGCAGGTTCGCGTGCGTGAGCATCACGCCCTTGGGCGTGCCCGTGCTCCCGGACGTGTACTGGAGGAACGCGAGCGACTCCGCGCCCACGTCCGGCGTGCGCCAGTCCTTCTCGCCACCCTCCGGCAGTGCGTCCGTCGCCATCCAGTGCAGCGCGCGGAAGTCCGGCGCCTGCTCGAAGACGAAGTCCGACAGCTCCAGGATGCCCGACGTGGTGAGCACCACCGACGCCTGCGCGTCCTGGATGATGGCCCTCAGACGGGGCAGGGTGCGCTCCAGGCGCATCGGGTCCGGCGGGTAGGCCGGCACCGCCACCGCGCCCGCGTAGAGGCAGCCGAAGAAGCCCGCGACGTAGTCCAGGCCCGGCGGGTAGAGCAGCAGCACGCGCTCGCCCACCGCGCCCCGTGCCTGCAACGCCGCGGCGATGCGACGCGCGCGCACGTCCAGTTCGAAGGCGCTGAGCACGACCTCGTCGCCGTCCACCTCTCCGAGGAAGGTGTAGAGCGGCGCGTGGGCCGAGGGCCCCACCGCGAGATTCAACAGGACGCCAGGAAGGGTTCGCGAAAAATCAGGCACGGGGAGCCATCCGAAGTGTCGAAAAACGCGGACACTTCTTAGCAGCCCTTGCGCGCGCGCCTCATGCACCCACGGTTCGTGATCCAGCTGCCGTGATCACGGGTGGGTGCGACGAAAAAATCAGGCACGGCCGAAGACTCATTTCAGCCAGCGCATGAAGTTCTTCTGCTTCGACACCCTCGCGTCGGGTGTCTGCATCCGTGCGACAGGCGCGCCACCCCGCTCCTTCATGCAAGGGAGCGGGGTGGTGTTCCTGAAGCCCTGCGCCGTCACTTCCTGCGCGGATCGCGCAGTGCCTTCGTCAACAGGTCCGCCACGGTCTGCACGGTGGGCTCGCGCAGCAGCGTGTAGTGGTTGCCCGGCAGGCGGTGCGACTCCAGCCGTTCACCCACCAGCGCGGACCAGCCGCCATCGCCCGGTCCCGTGTCCGCCAGTTCCTCCGCCTGCACGCGCAGCACCCGCTGCTCCATCGCCGGCGGGTGGTAGCGACGGGCCGCTTCAAGGTTGGCCTCGAAGACGCGGAAGAGGGCGGCCGGGTTCGCGCTGTCCACGCCGGGCGGCAGTGCTCCGGCACGCACCGCGGACTCCAGCACCCGCGTGAGGGCCGCTTCGGGCTCCAGCGTCGCCAGCTCCGCCATGTCCAGCTCCAGCTCCGCCAGGGACACGCCCATCAAGTCCTGGGCGAACAAGCCCACGGCCAGCGTGCGCTCCAGGGCCGGCTCCGAAGCCGCCACCGTCTCCGGGACGTACGAGTCGATGAGC
>NZ_RAWD01000647.1:0-1396 GCF_003612065.1 Corallococcus sp. CA047B | reverse complement strand
CGGAGGTGGAGGGCGGGGCGCTGTCCCTGGGCTTCAACGTCGCGGGCGGGGAGGTCCATGGCGCGCAGCTGTCGCTGGTCACCAACGTGGCGCAGCGGGGGCTGGTCGGCGTCCAGGCGGCGCTGGGGCTCAACCTCTCCAACGGGGACGTGGACGGCGTGGGGCAGTTGTCGCTGGGAGCGAACATCGCGCGGGGCGGGATGCAGGGCATGCAGGCGACGCTGGGCCTCAACGTCGCCACCCAGGACGTCTCCGGCATGCAGCTGGCGCTGGGCGTCAACCATGCGAACAACGCGCTCCACGGCGTCCAGTTCACGCTGGGCGTCAACTCCGTGGCGGGGGACATGAAGGGCCTGCAGGGCGCGATGGCGCTCAACCGGGCCCACGCCGTCACCGGCATGCAGTTGGGGTTGATCAACGTGGGCGGCGACGTGACGGGCATGCAGTTGGGGTTGATCAACGTGGCCAGCGTGGTGCACGGCATGCAGTTGGGGCTCGTCAACGTGTCCCAGGAGGTGAACGGCGTGCCGCTGGGCCTGCTCACCTTCGAGAAGAAGGGCCAGTTCCACCTGGAGGTCTTCGGCAGCGACCTGCAGCTCACCAACGTGGCGCTGAAGTTCGGGGGCAAGCACCTGTACACCACGCTCATCGCGGGCATCGGTCCGGACGACCGCTTCCAGCGCTTCAGCCTGGGCCTGGGCCTGGGCGGGCACATCCCGCTGGGCTCGCGCTTCTGGGTGGACGTGGACGCGGCGGGCAGCAACGTGCTGTCCACCGACAACCCCTTCTCCGACAACACCGGCAACCTGCTGGCGCAGGTGCGCGCCATGGTGGGCTTCCAGGTCATGTCCCGGTTCGCCGTCTTCGGCGGCCCCACCTACAACGCCTGGTTCACCTGGGGCGACCCGGGCTTCGCGAAGCTGTCCACGCTGCCGGTGCGCTCGCACGACATCTCCAGCACCCGGCGCGTGCAGCACTGGCCGGGCTTCCAGCTGGGCGTGCGCATCTGATCCACAGCCGGCTCCGGCACGCACGACCGGGACCGCATGCGACGCGGTCCCGGCGGGGCCAGGGGCCTTCGCCCCACGTCAGTCGATGACGCGGGTGGCGCGCAGCGTGTCCAGCTTGATGTTGCGGACGGCGTTGGGGCCCTCGGTCAGCGAGCCCTCCAGCTTGAGGCCCGCGGGCGTGAAGGCCCGCTTCATCAGTTCGCCCTGCTTCGCGTCGTCGCCGCCGGTGACGGCGCTCAGGTCCACCTCGTGGATGGACTTGATCTTCTCGCCCGGCTTGTCCGCGAGGAACACGTCGTAGTGGTCGCAGGGCGGGGCGAAGCAGCGCTTGCCGTTGTCCTTGATGATGTAGGTGGCACTCATGGTGGCGTCTCCGGGGGTGGGGG
>NZ_RAWD01000646.1:0-1399 GCF_003612065.1 Corallococcus sp. CA047B | reverse complement strand
ATCCCTCCCCGCCCATGGGTGTGAGGGATTGGTGGGGCTCCAACGTGCCGGGTGGAGTGAAGACAGACACAGGCTGTCTCAGGAAATGAGACGGTGAATTATTGTGATTTTCGTGTCTTGACGGAACTTCAGGGCTTCAGAAGATGTCTGTCGGACCGGCTGCGCCATGGCACATGGCGGACGCGGTCATCCCCCTTCATTCCTCAGGAGCACGCATGTCACGGCGCAGGTCGTCATGGATGTCTTCATATTGGTTCCTCGCTGGAGCCTTGGGTCTCACCGGCTGTGGAGAGGGCCCGGAGTCACCGTCGCTCCAGGCGCGTTCGCACGCGCTCACATATGGCCCGGACCTGCGCATCACGGAGTTGCAGGCGCCGGAGAACGCGCGGCCCGGTGAGCCCCTCCTTGTCACCGCGAAGGTCTGCAACACGGGCACCGACCCCGCGAACCCGTCGGGGAGCAACCTGCTCCAGGTGTACCTGTCCACCACGCCCACCCAGCAGGTGCCCCTTCCCGGTTCGCCGCCCTCGACGGCCCAGATGACACTGGGCGAGGTGGACGTGGGGCCGCTGGGCGCGGGCCAGTGCGTCAGCCGCTCGCTGACGGTCCCGGCCAATCCTCCCACCGGCTTCACGGGCAACGGCGTCTACTTCCTGGGCGCGAGCATCGACACCGGACAGCGGGTGGTGGAGTCGGATGAATCCAACAACGGCTTCGTCCGGGGCCTGCTGGGCGTGGGAATCCGGCCCGACCTCGTCGTCACCCGGCTGGACGGGCCGGCGTCGCTGAGCCCGGGCCAGTCCTTCACCGCCACCGCGACCGTGTGCAACGTGGGCACGGAGGCCGCGAGCAACGGGTCGGTGGAACTGCACCTGTCCACGGTGAACAGCCTGTCGCTTCCCACCGGTCCCATTCCGCCCCCCACGCAGTTCATGGTCGCGGGGCAGGGCATCAGCGGCCTGCTCGCGGGCGTGTGCCGCACGGTGTCGCTGACGGGCACCGCCCATCCGCCCCCGGCCGCCACGGCGAACGCGCCGCTGTACCTGGGCGCCATCGCGGACGCGTCGAACAGCGTCCTGGAGCTGCGCGAGGACAACAACACCTTCGTCCGGGGGCTTGTCGGCTTCGGCCTGGGACCGGACCTCGTCGTCCGCTCCGTGACGGGACCCGCGAGTGTTCGGATGGGCGGAGCCTTCACCGCGTCCGTGACGGTGTGCAACGAGGGCACGGCGCCGTCGATTTCGTCCGACGTGGCCGTGTTCCTGTCGTCGGTGCCTTCGCTGGGGGCCCCGGGGACGATGCCCCGTCCCGCCACCGAGGTGCTGGTGGCCAACGTGAGCGCCCCGCCCCTGGCGGCGGGCCAGTGCGTCACCCGCGCCGCGCCCGGCTCCGCGTATCC
>NZ_RAWD01000645.1:0-1423 GCF_003612065.1 Corallococcus sp. CA047B | reverse complement strand
TGCTGCTGACGCAGCAGTCGCTGGAGGGGACGGTGGAGGCCCCGGGCCTGCCGCGCTACCTGCTGGACGCGGAGGCCCCCGCACGCGCGGGCCTGCCCAAGGACGCACCCGTACGGACGGCTTCGTTTGAGAACCTGGCGTACGTCGTCTTCACGTCGGGAAGCACGGGGACGCCGAAGGGCGTGATGGTGTCGCACCGAAGCTGGGCGAATGCGTACCTGGGCTGGGAGCGGAGCTACGCGCTGAAGGAGGCGTGCCGAAGCCACCTGCAGATGGCGAGCTTCTCCTTCGACGTCTTCGGAGGGGACTTGTCCCGGGCGCTGTGCTCGGGCGGGAAGCTGGTGCTGAGCCCGCGCGAGTGGCTGCTGGAGCCTGCGAAGCTGCACGGGTTGATGGAGGCGGAGGGAGTCGACTGCGCGGAGTTCGTGCCGGCGGTGCTGCGAGGCCTGTTGCAGCACCTGGAGGAGACGGGCCAGAGGCTGGAGAAGATGAAGGTGCTCATCGCGGGCTCGGACGCCTGGTACGTGAATGAGTACCGGCGAATCCGGGGCGTGATTGGCGCCTCCACGCGGCTCATCAACTCGTACGGCATCAGCGAAACCACAATCGACAGCACGTGGTTCGAAAGCAACGCGCTGGGGGCGGGAGACAACCGGCTGGTGCCGATTGGGCGCCCGTTCGCGAACGTGCGGATGTACGTGCTGGACGGGGCGCTGAAGCCGGTGCCGTCAGGAGTGGCGAGCGAGCTGTACATCGGCGGAGAAGGCGTAACGCGCGGGTACATCCACCGCCCGGAGCTGACGGCGGAGCGCTTCGTGCCCAACCCGTACGGGGCGCCGGGCTCGCGGCTGTACCGCTCAGGGGACAGGGCGCGCTACCTGGCGGACGGGAACATCGAATTCCTGGGCCGAGCGGACACGCAGGTGAAGCTGCGGGGCTTCCGGGTGGAGCTGGGCGAAATCGAGTCGGTGCTGGGCAAGCACCCGTCGGTGCGCACGGCGGTGGTGCTGCTGCGGGAGGAGCCGCGGCGGCTCATCGCGTACGTGGTGGCGCCGGAGGGCGTGGAGAACGCGCAGCTGCGCGACTTCGTGAGGGAGCGGCTGCCGGAGTACATGGTGCCGGCGGCCTTCGTGGTGCTGGAGGCGCTGCCGCTGACGCCGAACGGGAAGGTGGACCGCAAGGCGCTGCCGACGCCGGACGGGGCGCAGGAGGCGGGCCAGTACGTGGCGCCGCGCACGCCGACGGAGGAGCTGCTTTCGCAGGTGTGGGCGCAGGTGCTGAGCGTGGCGAGGGTGGGGGCGGAGGACAACTTCTTCGACCTGGGAGGCCACTCGCTGCTGGCGACGCAGGCGATGTCGCGGGTGCGCGGTGCCTTCGGGGTGGAGCTGCCCCTGCGGGCCCTCTTCGAGGCGTCCACCGTCTC
>NZ_RAWD01000644.1:0-1482 GCF_003612065.1 Corallococcus sp. CA047B | reverse complement strand
TCCTACAGCTGCAGTTTGAACCGCGCTCGGCGTGCCCGGTAGTGGCACTGCATGGCGACGGCTTGGTGGTGGCGTCGCCAGCGACTCCAGGCCAAGACGTGCGCGAGTGGAGCCACGGTCCGACGCAGGATTGAAAGCAGGAGTCCTCGCACTTCCTGGACGGAGTAGCGGACGAGGGCCGTCAGTGAAGGCCGCGCCGGGCGAGAAATGCGCGCATGGGATTTCTTCGCCTCGGCAGGCCGAGGGCTTTTGGGGGCAGGCCCTCCTGGGGTTGCAGATTGGCCATGGCACGCGCGGCTGCGAGGAAGACGTGGGCCACCAGGCAGAGCGTCATGTGCCGGTGCCAGGCCGTCCAGGTGCGCACCTCGTAGTCGGCCAGACCCACTTCGCCCTTGGCGGACTCGAAGTCCTCCTCCACGGCCCACCGGCTGCCCGCAGCCTGCACCAGCGACGCGAGCGAGACATTGCGTCGGGCGTGGGCCACGTAGAAGGCCACCTTCCCGTCCGCGAGGCTTCTGCGAAAGAGCAGCCAGCGTGACAAGCCGAGGTGCTGGTTGAGCCGCATGCGCGCCCAGTCGTAGAGACGCGGGCCCTTGGTGCCCGCGCCCGCGGACAGACGCATCCAGGCGTCCGGCGGGACTTGCTGCACCATGTCACCCGGCTTCACCTGGTAGAAACCTCGCCAGACGTGCGTGTTGGAGGCCACCGCCAGCACGTAGGGCTGGTGCAAGTCTTCGAGGAAGCGGCGCAGCGTGGTGTCGCGGCCGTAGACTTCGTCTCCCACCACCCAAGCTGGCTTCAGTCCCGCGCCCAGCGCCCGTTGCAGCATGCCTTGCGCGAGGGCCGGTTTGGATTCGAAGCCCACCTCGTCCGGAATCCCTCCTACTTCACGGCGGGCTGCGTCCTCCGCCCACGGCTCCGGCAGGTACAGCTCCCGGTCCACCAGTGCATGCCCGAGAGGCGTCGCGTACGAGAGGAAGACGCCCACTTGTGCATTCTCCACCTTGCCTGCGGTGCCCGTGTACTGGCGCGCCACGCCCACGGACTTCTCTCCCTTCTTCAGGAAGCCTGTCTCGTCCACCGCCAGGATGCCGCCTTCACCCAGCGCACGGCGTGCGTATTCCAGCACGTCGTCGCGCACCGAATCCGCGTCCCACTTCGCACGCAGCAGAAGGTGCTGGAAGGCATAGGGCGCTCGATGCCCCGCATCCTCCGAAAGGCCCCATACGTTCTTGCGCTGTGCCCGCCCCAGCAGCGCCTTCACGTACTCGACAGCCGTCGCGTGCGCCTCACGCCTGCGGAAGTGAGGCTTCAGCCAGCTCCCCACTTCCTCCAGTTCCGTTACAAGTCGGCCAACCAGCCGGACTTCCGGCGCCTGCGCTTCAGTGGCGGATGGCTGCTGCATGGGAAGTCTCGCTCCTCCCCCTCCTGTTCCTTCAACAGGAGGGCGACTGCGGTCTCTTCCGAACTGCAGCTGTAGGA
>NZ_RAWD01000643.1:0-1507 GCF_003612065.1 Corallococcus sp. CA047B | reverse complement strand
GGCGGGGTTGTCGCCGAAGGGGCGAACGCATCGGCTGACGCGATGAAGAAGCGCGTGGTCACCGCCAGCGTCGCCGGCATCGTCCTTGGCGCGACGGTCACGCGAAGGTCGTACTGTTCGAATGGCGGTGAAGGGACATTCACCGGCCGGTGCGGCGCGTCGTCTTCGCCGGAGACGGCAATCCATCCGAGCGGTGCTCGTGCCGTCTCCTGCTTCGCGACGGGACCTCGCAGGGCCCAGGCGACGGAGAAGGCGCGGTCCAGCGCGGCGCTCACCGCGACGGCGACATCCTCGGGGGACGCCTGCACGTGTTCCGTATTGGCGAGCCGCTCGCTGGTAAGGGCCAGGAGCGTCGCGTGGCTGACCGTTGCGCGCTGGAACTCGGCATAGGCCACTCGGCCCGTCACCGAGAGGTCGGCCAGTGCGTTTCCCAGCTCGGGTCCGAGCAGGTAATGGGCGACAGCCGAACGCGTGAGGATTTCGGTGGGATTCTTCGTGCTGGCCGCGTCGCGCAGGAGCTGAACCAGCCGGGACTCGGTGTTGCTTTCGACCAGGGCCGACGGAGGTTCGATGAAGCCTGGCGTCGGCGCCAACTGCATGCAGGGATTGTTGCCCTCGTCAGGCGGTTGGACCGCCGGGGTCTCCCTCATGAAGCGCCTCCGCATCCCCGGGACGTCGATGGATGCTTTCTGAGCGCAAGGTCTCACCGGCCCCGGGCCACAAGTAGTGGCCCGGGGGGAGGCGTGGTGTCAGGACTTCAGCAGGGGTTCAGCCCTTCACGACGCCGTCGTAGACGTGAGGCCATCCCCCTTGAAGTCCCCTGCCACGAGGAGCTCCCGGGCCCTGCTGGAGTCGGCGCCAAGGCTGTACTGCTCGGGCTTCACCGAGAGCGTACCGTGTGCACTCCGGGCCCGAGCGCTGTACGAAAGGATCGGTCAGCCCCGGCGCAACCTGTAATGTGCGGGGCCCCGCCGCTCCTGGCGGTTGCCCTCCGCGCACCTCGTCCATGCCCGCTTCGCGAAGCACCGCTTCCGTCTCCCAAGCCACGTCGCGCCCGGTGCCCTGGTGGTGGACGGCCGCGTGCGTGGGCCTTGTGCTGGCTCCCTTCGTCTTCGCGCTGTATGCGGTGCAGACCCAGCTCCGCGCCGTCGAATATGACGACTCGTTCGCCTATGTCTGGCGCGGGCCCCTCAACCGGGGCTTCCTCACCAACCGTTCTCTCACCCAGCGCGTCCTCTTCTGGCTGTGCGGCAACCACCCGCGAGGCATTGCCCGGCTGCAGCTCGTGGCGCTGGCGGGGACCGCGCTCACCCTGTTCGGGTTGCTGTCACCGGCCACGAGGACGGGCCGTGCGCTGGGGGCGCTCGCGCTGGCGCTCTTCTTCAGCTCCTACGGGTTGAGCGTGGCCGTGGTCGCCCTCGTCGCGGAGCCGCTGCATCTGGCCCTGCTGCTCGTCCTGCCGGCCCTGCTCTTTGTCGGGCAGGGGAGGGGACGGGCGGGCGCCCTC
>NZ_RAWD01000642.1:0-1540 GCF_003612065.1 Corallococcus sp. CA047B | reverse complement strand
GGGTTGCAGGGGGATGCGTTGATTGGGGCGGCGCGGGCGGCGGCCCTGGCGGCGGACCCCGGCGAGACGCGCGTCAGCGGGCCTTCGCTGTACCGGCTGGGGCTGGGCGAGCGTTCCGTGGTGGTGGCGGATGCGGCGCTGGTGCGGCTGTTCGAGCTCCTACGCCGGTTGGCGGCGAGCCCGCTGCCGGTGCTGGTGCACGGGGAGACGGGGGCGGGCAAGGAGAACGCGGCGTGGGCGGTGCATCACTGGTCCCCGCGTTCGGCGCAGACCTTCGTGGCGATCAACTGCGCGGCGCTGCCGGAGAGCTTGGTGGAGGCGGAGCTGTTCGGCCATGAGAAGGGCGCCTTCTCCGGCGCGGACCGCGCGCGGGCGGGGCTGCTGGAGCGGGCCAGTGGCGGGACGCTGTTCCTGGACGAGGTGGCGGAGCTGTCGCTGCCCATCCAGGCGAAGCTGCTGCGCGCGTTGGATCAGCAGGTCATCACGCGGCTGGGGGATTCGCGCGAGCGGCCGGTGGACCTGCGCGTGGTGGCGGCCACGCACCGGGTGCTGGCGGACGAGGTGAAGGCGGGGAGGTTCCGGCAGGACCTGTTCTTCCGCCTGTCCGCGGCGGTGGTGATGCTGCCGCCGTTGCGAGACCGACCCCGGGAGCTGCCCCTCCTGGCGCGGGCCTTCCTGGAGGACGCCTGCGCGAGGGCGGGGCGTCCGGTGCTGCACCTGTCCGCCGCGACCATGGCGGTGCTGGGCGCGCATTCGTGGCCGGGCAACGTGCGCGAATTGAAGAACGCGCTGGAGTACGCGGCGGCCACGTCGCCGGGTCCGGTGGTGGAGCCTTCGCACCTGCCGGAGTCCTTGCGGGAGGGGCTGGAGCGGACGGACATGGACGCGGATGCGGGGGAGACCACCGTTCGTGACGGGACGGAGCCTCCGGTGCCGCGTGCGTTCCAGAACCTGGCGGAGGAGCTGCGGACGCTGGAGCGGCAGCGGATGGTGGAGGCGCTGGAGGCGACGGGTGGGGTGCAGACGCGCGCGGCGCAGTTGATTGGCATGCCGCTGCGCACGTTCGCGTTCAAGCTGAAGCAGCACCGCATCGCTTCGCGAGGACGGGGCCCGGCGGGGGAATGAGGAGCGAGGGCCTCACACCGTGGCAGCCCCCCGCGACGTTCGGGGAGTACCGCCTGCTGCAGCCGTTGGGGCGGGGCGCGATGGGGGAGGTGTACCTCGCGCATGACACGGTGTTGGACCGGTTGGTGGCGGTGAAGTTCATCGCGGGCGTCGCGCCGGATGAGGTGCAGCGCGAGCGCTTCCGCACCGAGGCGCGGGCCATTGCGCGGGTGCAGCACCCGAACGTGGTGGGCATCCACCGCGTGGGAGAGGTGCGCGACCGGCCGTATCTGGTCTCGGAGTTCCTGCGCGGGGACAGCCTGGATCGGCTGGCGCGTCCGGTGCCGTGGGAGCGGGTGCTGGAGATTGGGATGGGGCTGGCGCGGGGGCTCGCGGCGGCGCACCGGCAGGGGGTGTTGCACCGGGACCTCAAGCC
>NZ_RAWD01000641.1:0-1590 GCF_003612065.1 Corallococcus sp. CA047B | reverse complement strand
GTGCCCGGCACGCTGGAGCGCAACGGCTGCGAGAAGATGGACACGGACTCCGACGGTCTGGAGGACGCGCTGGACATGTGCCCGGTGGAGCCCGGTCCGGCTTCCAGCCAGGGCTGCCCGCTGCGCGACACGGACAAGGACGGCACGGAGGACGACTCGGACACGTGTCCGAACGAAGCGGGGCCCCCGGAGAACCAGGGCTGCCCGGTGCGCGACGCGGACAAGGACGGGCTCGACAACGACAAGGACGCGTGCCCGAACGAGGCGGGCCCCGTCGAGCGCGACGGCTGCCCGGAGACGGACACGGACAAGGACGGCGTGCCCAACCGCATCGACAGCTGCGCCAACGAGGCCGGCCCCTACGACAACCTGGGCTGCCCGCAGCACATCTACCCGCTGGTGGTGCTCCACCCGACGCGGTTGGAGGCGCGCGGGAAGATCTACTTCGAGCCCGCGCAGACGCGCGTCAGCTCGCGCTCCAACCCGGTGCTTGACTGGGTGGCGCAGGTCATCCTGGAGCACCCGGAGTTCCCGCTCATCGCGGTGGGTGCGCACACCGACGACCGGGGCCTGCCGGAGGCGAACCGCCAGTTGTCGCAGGGGCGTGCGGCGGCGGTGCGCCAGTACCTGATCAGCAAGAACGTCCCGCCCGAGCGCCTCGCGGCCTACGGGTACGGACAGGATCGTCCCATCGACAGCAACCTGACCTCCGTCGGCCGGGAGAACAACCGCCGCGTGGAGTTCCTGATCGTCGACCCGCAGGCGGAGAAGCCAGTGAGCCCCCGGCGTGAGCCCGGCTCCGGAGAGACCCGATGATGAAGCCCTCGATGCTCAAGGCGCTGGTGGTGGGCGTGGTGCTGGTGGGGACCGCCGTGCTGGCCACGCCGGACCTGTTCTTCCTGGGATTCGGAGGCATCCACCACACCGCGCGGGGCCCGGACAGCGTGATCAATGACTATGCCCAGGTGACGCGTGCGGTCGCCACGGGCGTCAGCCGGATCCCCGTGGGTTCCGTCCGAGGCTTCGGGGGGGGAGATCTGGTGTTGGTGATCCAGATGCAGGGCGTTGATTCGTCGCTGCAGGGGACCAACCCGGCGTCCATCGATCTCTCCGGAGGCCCGGTGGGGAACTGGGAACTGGCACGGGTCGACCGGGTTCACTATGGCCAGGAGGCGGAGCTGATGTTGAGGGCGCCCCTGCTCCATGCGTATGCGGGGACCGTCACCCAGGTGGTCCGCGTCCCGGAGTACGAGGACGTCCTCATTCCCAAGGGGACGAGCCTCGTCGCCCGCGGGTGGGATGGCAGCACGGGAGGGGTCCTGGCGTTCCTGGCGCGGGGGACGGTGACGAACAACGGGTTGATCGACGCCAGCGGCAAGGGCTTTCGCGGGGGCGTCTTCGTTCCGGGGCGCGACGACGCGACGGGTTGCACCGACCTGGAGCGGTCATCGATGGGGGCTGGACCCTGGCAGGGCGAGGGGGTGGATCCCCTCCGCTACGGCGACCTGGAGTTCGGATGGATTCCTTCCGCCAACGGTGGCGGTGGCGGTGTGTGCCGGCAGTCCGGAGGCGGCGGAGGCGGTCATGGGG
>NZ_RAWD01000640.1:0-1597 GCF_003612065.1 Corallococcus sp. CA047B | reverse complement strand
CCTGTCAGCCCCGGCGCCCGCTCACTCCACGGGCCACGTGTGCACCGGCAGCCCCTCCTCCGCGTGCTGGAGGTAGCGCTCCAGCATGGCGGCCATCGCGTCCGGCCGGGGCATGTGGGCCTCCAGCTTCGCCAGCACCTCCCGCTGCCAGCGCGACCCGGTGCGCCGCAGGGCCACCCGCTGCGCGATGATGTCCAGCATCGCATCCGCCTCTTCCGGGTCCACCCCGTGCTCCGTCAGGCCCCGCCGCGCCACCGGCAAGAGCTGCTTCACCAGGTCCACCACCGGCACGGGCCGGGGGCTGGGCGCGACCTCCGCCGGCCACAGCATCACCGCGTCCAGGCCGTGTCGCGCCGCCTGCTTGAAGTTGCGCCGCGCCTGCCAGAAGGGCAGCGCCGGCAGGAGCGCGTCCACCCGCTCCGCCAGCCCCAGCGTCAGGCCCAAGAGGAACGCCCCGTTGGCCACCATGTCCGCCACCGTCGGGCCCGCGGGCAGCGCTCTCAGCTCGATGCGCACGTGGCCGTCCCCTTGCGGATCATAGATGGCCCGGTTCCAGGACCAGACCGTGCTCTGGTGCAGCCGCAGCTCCCCCAGCCCCGGCACGCCCCCCGCCGCGACGACCTCCATCGGGGACTCGTCGCCCACCACCGGCAACAGCGGCGGGTAGAGCGCCACGGCCTCGGAGAACAGCTCGTGCACGCCCTCGCGCACCCAGCCGTGGCCGAACGTCACGCGCGGGTGCAGGTGGGCCACCTCGTCCCCGCCCTCGCCCCGGTCGTCGGTGGCCTGCTGGAAGAGCGCCACGCGCGTCTCCTCCCAGAGGCGCTTGCCCAGGAACAGCGGTGAATTGCCCGCCGCCGCCAGCACCGGCGCCGTGGCCAGCTGCGCGGCGTTGTACACGTGCGCGAAGTCCTCCGGGGCCACGCGCAGGTGGAACTGGAGCGACGTGTTCGCCCCCTCCAACGTCACGTCGTCCCAGGCGAGGTTGAGCGCGTCGTCGCCCGCGATGGCCACCTGGAAGGGTCCGTCGCGCCGCTTGCGGATGGCCGCGTTCAGCGCCCGGTAGCGGGCCTGCTGCGTCAGGGCCCCCTTGCCCAGGTCCGCCTGCCTGAGCGTGGGCAGGATGCCGATGGCCGCCACGCGCGCGCCCTGCGTCGCCGCCGCGCGCCCCAGCTCCTTCAGCACGTCCTCGAACTCCGTCCGCAGCGCGGTGAACGGGCGCCCCGCCAGCAGCGACGGCCGCACGTTCATCTCCATGTTGAAGCGGTTCAGCTCCAGCGTCAGCCGTTCATCCTTCGACTGGGCCAGCACCAACTGGTTCACCGGCAGCGGGTAGCCCGCGCGGTCCACCAGGTACACCTCCAACTCCGCGCCCATCGTCGTGGGCCCCACGCCGAAACCGGGGCGGCGCAGCAGTGCCCGCAGGGCCTCCAGGCTCTCCGCGAGCCGCTGCACGAACCGCTCGTGCTCCTTCGGCGTGAACTCCTCCTGCTGGATGGCGAGTCCCATAGACCCTCCACGATTGGCACGACGCGCGGTGCTGGCACGTCAGGTGTCAGCCGCTGGACGCCGCCCCCACGGAAAACCGTCCGCCCCT
>NZ_RAWD01000063.1:0-33318 GCF_003612065.1 Corallococcus sp. CA047B | reverse complement strand
TCACTGATGCTTCGCTGCGGATACGACTCGAAGGTGGGCTTGCCGTTGAAGTCGAATCGGCGCAGGACCATGCGGCGCGTGCCCTCCTCGTCGCCTGTGTCGAAAGTGCGCGTCAGCAGCGGGCGGAGGCCCTGGTCGGCGCGGCGCCGCTGTCGCTGGATGAGGCGGTGGCGGCCCTGCGCGCGGGACGTCCGCCGGGCTTTGGCGTGTACCGGGGCCGCCTGGAGTCTCCGCAGACGCTGACGTCGCCGGGCGGCGTGCCCTGCGCCTTCTACGACGCGGCGGTGCACGCGGTGGGCGACCATGGCCACAAGGGGCCGCTGCTGTCGCGGGAGCGCGCCTATGCGCCGGTGCTGATGCTGCGCGGGGAGCGCACGCTTGCGACGGTGGGCTTCGCGCCCTCCGCGCTGGTGGCCCCGGTGGAGGTGCGCCGCTGCGTATCCGCGCCCGCCCTCACCCAGGCGGAGCTCCTGGGGCCGCCCGCGGAGGCGCTGTCCTGGGAGCGCGTGGGCACCCCGGGCGAGGCGTGTCTGGTGGTGGGGGAGCTGCGGCGCGGGCCCCGCGACGGCACCTGGGAGTTGCGCGGTCGCGGAGGGCGTCCGGCGCTGGTGGTGCTGGGGGACGAGGCCCTGGGCACCGGGGGCATGCTGTCCCGCGGGGCCTGGAAGCACTTCGCGGCGGCCGGGGGACTGTCCCTGGCCGCCGCGTTCATGCTCGCCCGGACCCTGTGAGGTCAGGGCGGAGGAGGACCCCGGCCGTGAAGGCGCCGGGGCTCATGGGACTTCACCCCGGATCGTAGACGCAGTTGTTGGGGCAGTCGTCGTCGTTGTTGGTGTTGCCGTCGTCGCAGGTCTCACCGGCGTCGTACTGGATCTTGCTGTCGCCGCAGCGGGCGTTCCAGATGCAGGTCAGGCTGCACTTGCCGTAGCCCGGCCCGTTCAGGTTGCCCTTGTCGCACTGCTCGCCCACGTCGACGTCCCCGTCGCCGCAGGTGGACTCGCAGGTGGTGCGCTGCGTTTCGAAGTTGGTCAGGGTCAGCTTGTACGAGGACTGGGACGTGTGGCGCTCCGCCTGGAACACGACGACCTCGTAGATCTTGCCCTTCACCAGGCCGAGGCCCGCGACGGTGGCTGCGTTCGCCAGCGAAACCGTTCCGGACGTGGCGCCGTGCACGCCGCCCAGGTCCAGGGCCAGCTTGCGGTTGATGAAGACCCACACGTCGTCGTCGCCGAGGAACGTCAGCTGCTCGTTGCCCTTGAACTCGAACCAGTAGCGCGTCTCGCTGGTGAAGCTGAAGTTGCGCGGGGTGCCGGTGTTGTCGTTGAGCTTGTTCTCCAGGCCCAGGCCCACCCAGCCGCTGTTGTCGAGCGGGAAGAAGGTCTGGTTGTTGAACAGGTAGGAGCCGTCGCCCTGCTTGTCCAGCTTCAGCACACCGACCTCGGTGACGTTGATGCCAGCGTCACGGGGCTGATCGCGGTACCACTGGTCGAAGGCCACCTTGCCGTGGGTGGTCCCGGAGGTCTGGCCGGCCTTGGCGTACACGGGCTTGCCGTCCGCGCCGAGCGCCGCGTACAGCGGACCCACGATGCCCGTTTCCGCGCCGTTGGCGTCGTCGAAGTCCGGGTGGACGGTGGCGGGGTACTTGCCATTGACGGGCTGCCCCTTGCCACGGAAGTCGCGGTAGACGACGGGGATCTCCACCGAGCTCGGCGGGGCCGTGGTGACGCGGGTGCAGGCGAAGCCTTCCTCCAGCTTGCAGGTGGCGGAGCAGCCGTCGTTGGCGCGCACGTTGCCGTCGTCGCACTCCTCGGTGGTGTCACCGGGGAGGATGACGCCGTCGCCGCAGCGGGCCTCGCAGGTGCCGTTCACGCACTTGGGCTCCAGCACGCACAGCACGGAGCAGCCGTCGCCCATGTCGTGGTTGCCGTCGTCGCACTGCTCGGTGCCTTCCCTCTTGCCGTCGCCGCAGGTCGTCTTCGCGCAAGGCTGGCCCGGGTCGCACTTGTAGCCCGGCTCCAGGCGGCAGATGTCGCTGCAGCCGTCGCCCTTGGTGGTGTTGCCGTCCTCGCACTCCTCGTCGCCCGCGATGATGTTGTCACCGCACTGGGCCGCGCGGCAGCGCTGACCCTGGAACGGGCAGGACCAGCCTTCCTCCACCGTCTTGCAGTTGGCCGAGCAGCCGTCGCCGTCCGCCTTGTTGCGGTCGTCGCACACCTCGGGCTTCACGCCCGCGTCCGTGTCGCCTGCCTCCACGACGCCGTTGCCACAGGCCGTCCCGACCACGCACTTCTGGCCCGGCGTCGGACAGTCGAAGCCGATCTCGATCTCCTTGCAGTCGGACTTGCAGCCGTCGCCGCTCAGGGTGTTGGCGTCGTCACAGGCTTCGGTGGAGTGCTTCTTGCCGTCGCCACAGAAGGCGGGACCTTCGTCGACGGGGCCACCGTCCGTGCCACCACCGTCGGTGACAGGGGTGCCGCCGTCCCCATCCGGATCATCCGAACCGGGGCAGGCCGTCAGCGTGAGCAACAGGGAGGCGAGCAGAAGGCTCGTAAGTCGATTTCGCGAGGGGGAATGTTTCAGCATGAATCAGATGCTGGAAGGCCGTGACCCCGGGTGTCAAATGGATCAGGTGTCTTTGTACCCACGCGACGCGTGAAGTTGGAGAAAGCCCGTACACCTGTACGGGTGTACGGGCTTGCGCGCATTTTCGCCTGCCCCTGGGGACTACATGGACTCCAGTTCGCGACCCTTCGTTTCCTTGATGAAACGGACGGCGAAGAAGATGGAGAACACGGCGGCCGCGGCATACAGGCCGTAGGCCCAGCCCAGCCCGAGCGCCTTGAGCGACGGGAACGTGGCGGACACCACGAAGTTGGCCACCCACTGCGCCATGGCCGCGATGGACAGCGCGAGCGCGCGGATCCGGTTGGGGAACATCTCTCCCAACAGCACCCAGACGACGGGGCCCCACGAGAAGCCGAAGAAGACGACGTAGAGGTTGGCGGCGATGAGCGCCGCGGTGCTGGCGGTCCCCTGCAAGAGGGGATTGCCCGTGGCGTCCTGCGGCGCGGTGCCGAAGAGGTATGCGAGCAGGCCCAGCGTGAGCGCCATGCCGACGGAGCCGATGATGAGCAGCGGCTTGCGGCCCACCCTGTCCACGCAGGCGATGGCGACGAGCGTGGTGAGGATGTTGGTGACGCTGGTGATGACGGTGATGAGCAGCGAGCTCTGCTCGGAGAAGCCCACCGCCTGCCAGAGGACGCTTGAGTAGTAGAAGATGATGTTGATGCCCACGAACTGCTGGAGCATCGCGAGCACGATGCCGATCCACACGATGGGCAGGAAGCCGAACCGGCCGCCCTTGAGGTCCGCCAGGTGCGGCGTGCGGTCCTGGCGAACGGAGCGGCGGATCTCCAGAATCTTGGAGGGCGCGGTGTCCCCTTCGATTTCGCGCAGCACGCGGAGCGCTTCCTCCTCACGGCCCTTGGCCACCAGGTAGCGGGGGGACTCGGGGATGAAGAGCGCGCCGACTCCGTAGAGGAGCGCGGGTGGCAGGCCACTGAAGAACATCCAGCGCCACGCGGTGATGCCGAACCAGCCCGGGTTGGAGGCCGAGCCCGCGTCGCGCGCGATGACGAAGTCCCCCAGGAGGGCCACGAAGATGCCCACCACGATGGCCAGCTGTTGCAGCGACGCCAACCGTCCGCGCAGGTGCGCCGGGGCGCTCTCCGCGATGTACGCGGGCGCCACGACGCTGGCGGCGCCCACGCCCAGCCCGCCCACCAGTCGCCAGAAGCTCAGGTCCCAGAGCGAGAACGCGAGGCCGGAGCCGAGCGCGCTCATGATGAACAGGTCCGAGGCCATGATCATCGTGCGCGTGCGGCCGAAGCGGTCCGCGACGGAGCCCGCGCAGAAGGCGCCAATCGCGGAGCCAATCAACGCGGAGGACACCGCCAGACCCAACGCCCAGCTGCTCGCGGCGAACTGGGTCTCGAGCGCTCCGACGGTGCCGTTGATGACGGAGGTGTCGAAGCCGAAGAGGAAGCCGCCGAGCGCGGCCACCAGGGAGATGAGGATGATCCGGCCGGTGTGTGCCTCACGTCGTTCGGTGGGCCGCCTGCTCGCCGGGACATCCAGGATATCCGCCATGACGTGCTCCTTCCCCACGGGGCACGTCCTGCACGGGGAACCCCAGGGAGGAGACAAGGTCACCGCCTCCCGGAATCCGGTCCTCGCGGTTCGCACAACGGCCCTGAGGAGAGGTGGCCTTCCCCCCCGCTGGAAGGCACCGTCGAACAGGGCGTCCCTCGGGTGGCTGCCTGTTGGGAGACGGAGTGCCGCCAGGACGGGCGGGGCGACGCTCAGCCCTCGTCCGCCAGCCCGTACTCCTTGAGCTTGCGGCTGAGCGTGTTGCGGCCGATCTCCAGCGTCCGTGCCGCCGCGGTGCGGTTGCCCTTCACCGCCTCCAGCACGCGCAGGATGTGACGGCGCTCCACCTCCGCCAGCGGAAGCAGGAGCATCGCCTCCCCCGACGTACCGGGCGCTTCCCGGGTCTCCGGGCCCATGGACTCCGGTGGCGTGGAGGACAGCGGGCGGTCCAGGGAGGGCAGGGGCAGGTGCTCCTCCAGGATCTCCCCTTCGGACAGCACCACGGCGCTCTCGATGCAGTTCTCCAGCTCGCGCACGTTGCCCGGCCAGCGGTAGCGCTTCAGGCGCTCCAGCGCGGCGACGCTCAGGCGCGGCGCCGTCAGCCGGTGGCGCCGGGCGGCGGTGGCGACGAAGTGGCGCGCGAGCCGTTCGATGTCCTCCGCGCCGCGCTCGCGCAGCGGGGGCAGGAGCAGCTCCACGACCTTGATGCGGTAGTAGAGGTCCTCGCGGAACTTGCCTTCGGCCACCATGCGCGGCAGGTCGCGGTGGGTGGCCGCGACGATGCGCACGTCCACCTTGACGGCCTGCGTGCCGCCCACGCGTTCGAACTCCCGGTCCTGGAGCACGCGCAAGAGCTTGCCCTGCACGGACTGGGGCAGCTCCCCCAGCTCGTCGATGAACACCGTGCCGCCGTCGGCCGCCTCGAACTTGCCGGGCATGCGGTGGTCGGCGCCGGTGAAGGCGCCCTTCTCGTGGCCGAACAGCTCGTTCTCGATGAGGGACGCGGGCAGGGCCGCGCAGTCCACCTTCACGAAGGGCTTGTCCCGCCGGGGCCCGTTGACGTGGATGGCGCGCGCGAAGAGCTCCTTGCCGCAGCCGCTCTCCCCGCGCAGCAGCACCGTGGCGTCGGTGGGCGCGGCCTTCTGCACCAGCCGGTAGAGCGCCTTGAGCGGCGGGGCCTCTCCGATGATGCGGTTGAAGAAGTAGCCCACCGGGGCCTGCGGCTGATCCTTCGCGCGCTGGAGCTCCTGGTAGAGGCTGGTCGTCTGGAGCGCGGTGCTCACCTGGGCCGCGATGGCGGTGAGCTTCTGGGTGTCGTCTTCCGTGAAGGGGCCGCCGCCCAGGCGGTTGAGCACCTGGAGGACGCCGTACACCGCGCCGGCCGCGTCGCGCAGCGGCACCGCCGCCAGGCTGATGGTGCGGTAGCCCGTCATCCGGTCGATGTCCGCGAAGAAGCGGCGCTCGCCGCGCGGATCCGGCACGTGCACGGGTTCGCCGGCCTCCGCCACGTAGCCCGCCACGCCCTGGCCCAGCTTCACGCGGATCTGCGCGACCTCCGGCAGGTGCGCCGCGCGGCTGAACAGCTCGCGGCGCACCGGATCCAACAGCCACAGCGTGCCTCGGTCCGCCTGCAGCGTGATGGCGATGCGATCCACGAGCGTCTGGAGGAAGGCATCCAGGTCCACCTCGCGCCCGACGAGGCCGCCAAAGGGGAGCAGGACCTGGGACACATCCGGCGGGGACGAGGGCATGGCGGCGGGGAGCGGCGGCAGCGTGAAGGGCTCGCGTGGCAGTGTAGCGCAGGGCTCGGGGCTCGTGAGGCTCATGCGCCCGCCGCGCGGCCCAGCAGCATGCGCTGGCCTTCACGCGCGGGCTCGGTGAAGGGGAACAGGCCGCGGGCCTGCTGCGCCATGTCCTCCAGCAGGTCGTCCGCGTGGGACGGATCATGGTGGAAGAGGAACAGCCGCCCGGCGTGCAGGTCCTTGGCCACCTTGGCCGCGTCCATCATCGTCGAGTGGCCCCAGCCCTTCTTGGACATGCCCTTCTTCCCCTCGTACTCGTCGGGCGTGTACTGCGCGTCCAGGCACAGCGCGTCCGCGCCCTCGAAGTGGCGCGCCACGTCCGACGTGAGGCGCTCCGGCAGCTCCACGTCCGTCGCGTACACGAAGGAATGGCCATCCGCCTCCACGCGGTACGCCATGCAGCCGTCCGGGTGGGGCACGTCGATGGGCGTCACCTTGAACGGGCCCACCTCCACCGTCTGGCCGTGCACCGCGGAGCCGAAGGCCATCTTCGAGCGCATGGTGGACAGCGGCACCGGGAACTGCGGCGGGCGCATCTGCTGCGACAGCGTGGACTCCAGCGCCTGCGCGCCATTGGCGCCCGGGCCGTACAGCGTCAGCGCCGTGGTGGGCAGGTACGCGGGCGTGAAGAAGGGGAAGCCCTGCACGTGGTCCCAGTGCAGGTGGGAGAAGAACATCGTCGCCTTCTGCGGGGCGCCCTCGCGCAGCATCACCTCGCCCAGCGTGCGGATGCCCGTGCCCGCGTCGAGGATCAGCCGCTCGCCCTGGCTCGTCACCTCCACGCACGCCGTGTTGCCACCAATCCGAGAACCCGACACCGCGATGCTGCCCCGAACCCCAAAGAACCGGATTTCCATGATGTTCCTCCTGAAGCTTCCGGCACCCCTGTGAGGCGCCCTGACGTGGAGGGGACAGAGCACGTCTGGTGCCAGCGCCAAGGGCCTGGAATCATTGGAGCAGGTGAGGGGATGACGGGGGGCTGCTCCATTCTGGAGCGCACGGGATGGGGCGGGCGGTCCATTCCGGCGCGGCCCAGCGGGCGGCGGAATCCTGGTAGGACCGGAGTCCATCATGCCGACGATTGCGTTCTGCACCATCAAGGGAGGCGTGGGGAAGACGACGCTGTGCGCGCACGTGGCGGCGGCGCTGGCGGACGCGGGCCACCGGGTGCTGCTGTTGGATCTGGATCCGCAGGCGCACGCGTCGCTGGTGCTGGGCCTGGAGACGCGGGAGGGCCCGTGCGTGGCGGACGCCTTCGGGCCCCGGCCGAAGCACAAGCTGGACGAGGTGGTGGTGGCGTCGCCGAAGCGGCCGAACCTCTACATCGCGCCGGGGGCTCCGCGCATGGCGGCGCTGGAGCGCGAACTGTTCGGCTGGGGGCACCGGTTGCAGGCGCTGCCGCGCGCGCTGAAGACGCTGTCGTGGACGCCGGACGTCATCCTGGTGGACACGCCGCCCTCCATCGGCGCGTTCACGGAGGCGG
Source organism: Corallococcus sp. CA047B (assembly GCF_003612065.1). Classification (NCBI taxonomy): domain Bacteria; kingdom Pseudomonadati; phylum Myxococcota; class Myxococcia; order Myxococcales; family Myxococcaceae; genus Corallococcus; species Corallococcus sp. CA047B. Next base: position 25,884 of record NZ_RAWD01000063.1, on the reverse strand, counting down.
TGATGTGCTTCGCGGACGTGGTGGTGGCGCCGGTGCCCACGGGTGCGTTCGCGTTGCAGGGGCTGGCGGAGATTGAAACGGCGTGGCGCGAGGTGCGCGAGGACGGTGGCCAGCTGGTGGCCGCGGTGAACCTGTGGGATCGGCGCACGCCCGCGACGAATGAGGCGATGGAAGAGGCGCTGAAGGACGTGACGGTTCCGGTGCTGCGCGCGCGCATCCCGCGCTCGGAGTCCATCAACCAGGCGGGCCTGGGCTACGAGGTGGTGTTCGACACGAGCCCGAACGCGTCGGGCGCGGAGGAACTGCGCGCGCTGGCGCAGGAATTGGCGAAGCGCGCGGGCCTGCGCTGAAGGGGCCGGCGCTCCACGGTGTCGTGTCGGTCGGCCGTCAGTCCAGGTCCTTCAACTCCATCTCCGCCAGCTCGCGGTAGAGCGGCACCACCTCCACGGCGAGTAGGTCCTCCAGCAGTTTCCGCGCGCCGGCCCTGTCGCCGGCGCGCGCCAGGTCCCGCGCCCTCATCTCCGTGAGCGATAGGCGGATGGAGCCGTCTCGGATGCGGGCCCAGGCGCCATGCAGCAGGGCCGTCGCTGCGCCCACATCCTTGAGGGCTGCCTGTGCATCGGAGGCTGGTATCCCCACCTCACGAGCGGTGCGCAGCAGCACCTCGCGCACCTGCGGGGTAAGCGTCAAAGCCTCGCCCGCGTCCACACGCGAGACCAGTGCTCGTACTGGATCCCAGTCAATGTCCTTGGGCATGCTCAGTCGTCTCCTGTTTTTCGACGGCACTTGTCACGCGGCCAGTTTCCGCGCTGCCCCTCGCAGGACCGGAAGCAGTCGTAGCAGGAGCCACTCCACGCCTCCTCCTTGCACCTCACGTAGTTGTTCATGCAGGCCCGCTTCCACTCCGGCAAGTCCGGCTTGGCCAACTCCATGGCCACCGTGGCGGCGAAGAGGATTTCCTCCGCCTCCAGCTTCGTGGCGCCACAGCGCTCCGGTGCCATCGGGTGCGTCTTCACGCAGCAGCTCACCGTGGAGTCCTTGGGGGTGCAGGGCGCCTGCGCCAGGGCCACTTGTGCATTGCCGGCCTGGGCGCGAGCCGTACCACCAATGCCCGTCGTCGCCAGGGCGAGCCCGATGACCACCAGCGTGCCCCGTGCTTGGATGTTCCAATGGGTCATGGATGGCGGTCTATCTGGCTCTCGAACGGTGGAGCATCTCCCTTGAGAAGAAAGCGCGTGGGCCTGCGCTGACGCGGTCCTGATGCTTGGGACCGCCTACGGCGTCGGCAGACCTGATTCCAGCGCCGCGCGGATGTTCGCGTTGGTAAAGGCCGTGCCCCAGACCGCGTTGACCTGCGCCGCGACGAAAGCCGCGCCGGGCTGCACGCTGCCCACGGTGGTTTCGTACATCTGCACGCGCGGATCCGTCAGCTCCAGGAGCCGGGGCGCGACGTCCGTCACGTCGCGGTCCTGTGCCTGGAGGGCGCGCACGCCCTGGAGCCACGCGCGCACGGTGCCGTCCGCGTGGGGGATGAGCAGGGTCTGGTCCGCCGCGCCCAGCTTCGCGATGAGGTGCGCCACGCTCAGTGTGATGACGACGCTGCCGTTCGCTGCGAGGACGGGGCCGTGGTCCGGGGCCAGCGTGTTCCAGTTCACGGCGGCGGTGTTCCGGAAGTACAGCGGCGTGTAGCGGTGGGGCGCCAGGGACACGAGCGCGCGCGTGTGCTCCACGGGGATGAGCGTGTCCCAGTCGTCGTGGAGGATGAGGAACGGCGTCTGCACCTTGTCCAGCAGGTGGGCCGCGTCCCAGCGCGAGTAGTCCGCGCCCGACGCGGTGACGGGGTCGCCGCCGGTGGTGGCGAAGATGCGGCGGAAGTAGGGCTCGAAGAACTGCTGGTAGCGCGTGCGCATCGCCGGGTCGCTCACGCGCGAGGGGACGACGCGGCTCACGTAGTCCACCTCCTGGGCGAAGTCGGACAGCGGGGATATGGCGACACCCACCTTGGGGATGACGCTGGCCGGGGCATCCGCCGCGGCGTAGAGCGCCTCGTAGCCACCCCAGGAACCGCCGAAGACGCCGATGCGTGACGTGTCCACGTTGGACGCCTGGGCCAGGAAGCGCATACCCGCGTTCATGTCGTCGCGGTCGTTCTGCAGGTCCCCGCCCGCGTAGAAGCGGCCGAAGACGGCGAGCACACCGAAGTCATGGGCCAGGTAGATGAACGCCTCGCCGGAGATGATCTCCGGCGTCGTGGGCGTGAAGGCGATGGGCGACGAACCCGACCCGTAGTGCGGCTCGCTGTCGTCCGGGTGCAGGCCGTTGCCGCGCGACGCCCACTTCGCGTCCACGGCCTCGCCCGTCCACGTGATGCCGTCATACGGCTTGGTGATCATCACCGTGGGGGACACACCGGGCTTCCGGGGCGGGAACCACTGCGCGTAGGTGGCGGCCCGGCCGGGCACCTCCAGCTTCAGGAGCTGGTACGGCCACGTCTGGCCGGCCGCGTTCAACTGCCCCGCGCCGAGCTGCGTGACCTGGACGCTCCCGGGGTCGGTGGGCGTTTCGCTCGGGCCCTGGCAGGAGTTCGAGGCCGAGGAGGTGCTGCTGCAGCAGGCCGTGGGGACCGTGCCCAGCAGGGCGAGGGAGAGCAGCGTGGTCGAGAAGAGGCGCATGAAAGCAGCAGACACCGCCGCGCGGATTTTCTGAAAGGCCGAATGCCCTTTGTGGATGAGGATGGTGGCTCATGGACTATCAGGCGGTGTTGCACGACGTGTGGAACGCGGTGCGGCCAGTGGTGGGCCAGGGCCGCGTGGCGACCTACATCCCGGCGCTGGCGGCGGTGGATCCGCGCCGGTTCGGCATGGCGCTCGCGACGGTGGACGGCGACGTGTACGGCGTGGGCGACTGGCGCGAGCCGTTCTCCATCCAGAGCATCTCCAAGGTGTTCACCCTGGCCATGGCCCTGTCGCGCGACGGGGACGCGGTGTGGCGGCGGGTGGGCAAGGAGCCGTCGGGCAATCCGTTCAACTCGCTGGTGCAGTTGGAGTACGAGCACGGCATCCCGCGCAACCCGTTCATCAACGCCGGGGCGCTGGTCATCACCGACCGGTTGCAGCAGCTCACCGGGGACGCACGGGGCACGCTGCGCGACTTCCTCCGCGCGGAGAGCGGCAACCCGTCGGTGGACTTCGATCCAGTCATTGCCGCGTCGGAGGCGGAGCACGGCCACCGCAACCGCGCGCTGGCCCACTTCATGGCCAGCTACGGCAACATGGAGAGTCCCGTCTCGGAGGTGCTGGAGCACTACTTCTGGCAGTGCTCGCTGGCGATGAGCTGCGCGGACCTGGCCCGAGCCTGTGGGTTCCTCGCCCGCCATGGCGAGCGCGCGGACGGCGCGCGGCTGCTCACGCGCAGTCAGGCCAAGCAGGTCAACGCGGTGATGCTCACCTGCGGCACGTACGACGCGGCGGGGGAGTTCGCCTACCGCGTGGGCCTGCCCGGCAAGAGCGGCGTGGGCGGAGGCATCATCGCCGTCATCCCCAACCGCTGCGGCCTGTGCGTGTGGAGCCCCGGACTGGATGCCCAGGGCAACTCGGTGGCGGGCATGGAGGCGCTGGATCAGTTCACGACGCTGACCGGCCTGTCCATCTTCTGAGTCGGGTCAGCGCAGGCCGTCCAGCACCGAGGCCAGCTTCTCCGGCTGCGACGCGAACGGCGAGTGCGAGGACTCCAGGGACTCGACGGTGAAGGCGTTGCCGGGCGTGAAGGCGTCGGCTTCGCGAATCATCAGGTCCTGGAGCGCGGGGGCCAGGGCGCGGTCCTGGGTGCAGCGGATGTAGCTGCGCGGGATGCGCCCCCAGCGCTCCTTCGTCGCGCCTACCTTGCCCACCCAGAGGGACAGCGGGATGTCCGGCGTGAGGGTGAGCGCGAAGGGCAGGAAGCCCGCGGGGTCCACGTCCTGGTAGAAGCCCGCGCGCAGGGCCTCCAGGTACGCCGCGTCGCCGCGAGGGTTGATGCGCACCGCGCCCACCTTCGCCGCGTCGCCGATGAAGAGGTTCTCGCCATGGCCGGTGCGGGCCTCGGGGAGGGCGCCGTAGCCGCTGGCGCTCTGGAGGCGCAGCGGGCAGTACGCGCTCAGGTACACCAGCCGGCCGATGAGCTGCGGCGCCTTCTCGCCCGCCCGGGTGATGACGGTGCCGCCCGCGCTGTGGCCCACGAGGATGGGCTTCGGGCCGCCCTTCAGCTTCTCCAACGCGGCCACCACCGCGTCAGCGCAGTCATCCAACGTGACGTCCGCCAGCGGGGAGCGCTCCTCCGCGAAGCGGGCCGCGGGGCCCGTCAGGTAGGAAGCAGGGAAGCGCGCGTTGAGGCCGTGCCCTGGCAGGTCGATGGCCACCACCTGATGCCCTCGGGCGGAGAGGGCCTCGGAGACGCGGGTCCAGTGCAGGGCGTTGTGCCATGCGCCGTGCACCAGCAGGTAGGTCCGGGGCTTGTCGCGCTTCGTGGGCGCGGGGGCAGCCGCGAGGCCGACTCCCGGCAGCAGTCCTGCGCCCACGAGGGCGGTCTTCATCACGTCACGACGGTTCATGGATGGCTCTTTCGGTGGAGGGGACAAGGGCTTCGTTCGCATCCAGCACGGAGAGCAGTCGCTCCCGCAGGCGCGCGAGGTCGAACAGCTGCTGGTCGACTTCGGCGAGGCGCTCGCGGTGGGCCGCGAGGGCGTCCGGACAGACGCTGGGGGTGACCTGGCGGAGCATGCAGGGCGGGAAGGTGGCGATCTCCTCCAGGGAGAAGCCCAGGCGGATCATCCGCGCCACCTGCATCACCTGGGGGACGGCCTCCTCGCCGAAGTCGCGATAGCCGTTGTCCCGCCGGTATGAGGTGAGGACCCCCGCCTTGTCGTAGTGGCGGATGGAGCGCGCACTGCTGCCCGTGCGCCGGGCGAGTTCTCCGATGTTCATCCTGCTCTCCTGCGAAAGGACGCTAGGGCCTGACACCAGTGTCAACGTCAAGGCCCTGATGAATGGCACGGAAATGCCCGGAGGGAATGCCCGGGCGCGGGCTACGTTGCGCGGCCGTGAATCCTTCCGTGCCCGTTCCCCGTCCGCGTCCCGCGCTCCTCTCGCTCGCCTACCTGGCGTTCATCAGCCTGGGGCTTCCGGACGCGGTGCTCGGGGTCGCCTGGCCGTCGCTGCGGAGCACCTTCGGCCTGTCGCAGGCGGGCATGGGGGCCATTCTCTCCGCGGCGGCGATCGCCTACTTCGTGTCCGGGCTGCTCGCGGGAAGGCTGATGCGCTGGCTCAAGCTGGGCCTGCTGCTGGCGCTGAGCACGGGGCTGGTGGCGCTGGGGCTCGCGGGGTACGTGACCGTGCCCGTGTTCGCGCTCTTCCTGCTGGCGGCGTGCTGCATCGGCTTTGGCTCCGGGGCGATCGACTCCGCGCTCAACAACTACGCGGCCCAGAACTTCGGGCCCAAGCACATGAACTGGCTGCACGCCGCCTACAGCGTCGGCGCGGCGCTGGGGCCGGTGCTGATGACGGCGCTGCTCACGCGGGGCTTCGGGTGGCGCACGGGATACGCGGTCATCGGCGTGGTGCTGGGCACGCTGGCGCTGATGTTCCTGGTAATGCGCCGGCAGTGGGATGCGCCGGTGCGAACCGACGGTGAAGCCAGCGTGCAGGTGCCCACCGCCAGCGCGGCGGAGACGCTGCGGCGGCCCCGGGTGTGGCTGCAGATCGCCACGTTCTTCTTCTACACGGGCGTGGAGGTGACGGCCGGCCAGTGGAGCTTCACGGTGCTCACGGAAGGCCGGGGCCTGCACACCGCCGAGGCCGGCACCTTCGTCAGCCTCTACTGGGGCAGCCTGTTGGTGGGGCGCATCCTGTCCGGCTTCATCGTCGAGCACCTGGGCTCGGTGCGGATGCTGCGCGCGAGCACGGGGCTCGCGGTGGTGGGCGCGCTGCTGTTCGCGATTCCCAGCGTGCCGCCCTTCGTGGGGCTGGTGCTGCTGGGCTTCGCGCTGGCCCCCATCTTCCCGGGCATGATGTCGGAGACGCCGCGCCGGGTGGGCACCGACGTCTCCGCGCACGCGGTGGGCTTCCAGGTGAGCGCGGCCACCGCGGGCGTCGCGGCGCTGCCGAGCCTCGCGGGCCTCATCGCGGAGAAGTGGGGCCTGGCCTACGTCGCGCCCCACATCCTCGCGTGCGCCGTGATGCTGGCCGTGCTGCACGGCGTGCTGTCCGCGGCGGCCGACAAGCCCGCGACGCGCTGACGGCTCAGCTTCCCGCCTTGAGCTCCGCGCTGCCCAGCGTGTGCAGCCCTTGGTCCTTCCACTGCGCCAGCCGCAGCGTGGCTCCCGTGGCGTGGGGCGCGACCTCCACGCAGGTGAAGCGGTGCTCCAGCCGGGCCAGCTTCTGACGGGACGGCTCCAGCGCGGGGTTGCCCTGGAGCTCCGCGAGGTACGCGCCCCACTCGTCGTCGGACGCGTCCGGGGAGGGGAGCCGCAGCAGGGAGATCCACGTGCCGGTGTTCGCGAACACGCGCCCGTTGCCCTGGTGCCACCGGGCCGCGTGGGTGTGGCCCATGACCACCGCCTGCGGCCCGAACTTCTTGCCCAGCCGTTCGCTCTCCGCGAGTTCGTCCTTGCCCGGTTCCAGTGCGAAGTAGTCCGTGCCCGTCTTGCCCGCGACCGTCCGGTGCAGGCGGGCGTAGAGCGCGAAGCCCGCCTTGCACAGCTTCAGGCGGGCCCGGCCCAGGGCGCCGGGGCTTTCGAAGGCGTTGAGATGCTCCGGATCCAGGGTGGACAGCAGCGCGTCCACTTCATCGTCCGCCAGGTCCACGTTCGCGATCGCCTGCGCCAGGTGTGACTCCGCCTCCGAGGCCGCGGGGGCGTCGTCGGTGGGGAATGCGAAGGCCGGAGCGATGCCCTTGTTCTGGATCAGCCGTCGCAGGAGGGTGAGCGTGCCGGACGTCAGCAGGACCTTGAGCGCGTCGGGCTTCACGCCGAGCGCCACCATCACCGCCCCCTGGAAGTCTGGCTTCAAGAGGTCCATGTACCGCATGTGGTGCTGGTCCTTGAGCGGGTTGAGCAGGCTCTTCACCAGCACGGAGCCCGGCGGATAGCGGAAGCGGCTGTCGCGCTCGGTGGACAGGAGCGAGTCGTAGTCGATGCGGTTGGCCACGTCGGTGTGTTCGCCGTGGGTGACGAGCACCCGGGCGCCACCGACCTCTAACAGGAGGGGCGCGGTGCCGTCCCGGAACTCCAGCCGCGAGGCCACGTGGGCGGGCTGCGCGAGCTCGGAGCGCACCACGGCCTGCACGTCTGGCAGGGCCAGTTCGAGGTCGTGGTTGCCCACCACCATCGTCGCGCGTCCGCCCGCGGCCAGTACCCGGCCCAGGGCCTTGAGGGACGGCGCCGTCTGCGCGGATTTCACCAGCGCCCGGGCCTGTTCGAGGGTGCGCTTCGGGTCCACCGCGAGCGGGTCGTCGTTGAGCAGGAAGTCGAAGCTGTCCCCGTTTAGCACCACGTGGGTGGGCGTGCCGGTGAGTGAGTCCAGCAGGGCGGGCAGCTCGGCGGCGCCCGCGAAGATGTCGTACGGCCCGCCGTTGCCGAGGTGGAGGTCACTGAGAATGAGCGTTCGCATGGGGTCATGCTCCTTTCAGGGAAGCACTTGCAGGTCGGTGTGGCGGATGCGCACGGCGGGATCGCCGAGCATCACGTAGTTGCGCGCGTCATTGCGTTCGATCCACCGATGGATGAGCTCCCGGGGCGCCATCTTCCCGTTGGAGGTGTTGGTGTCCAGGTGGGTCAACAGGATGTTGTTGAGATCGGAGTAGCGGCTGCGGAAGTCGCGCAGCGCATAGCCCACGGGTTGGCCGGACATGATCAACGCGAGCGAATTGTTGAAGGGCTGGACGTTGGACTGAACCAGGTTCAAGGGCTTGATCGAGAAGCCCCAGGCCCGCTCCACGTGGCCGATGACCGCCAGCGCACCTCCGCCAGGATGGGACAGCAGCCTCCGGGGCAGGGCCGCGACGAAGGCGGCCTGGGCAAGTGCTTCGCCCCGACGGGTAGGGTCGAGCGGGAACTCGTCATGGGCAGGCGTGCCAATGCCGAAGCAGGCGAAGAAGAAGGCCACCAGTCCGTGAAGCCGTGCGTCGTCCTGGATGTCTGCCGCCGACACATAGTGCGCGGGAGACATCGCGCCAAAGCCGCTCCAGTCCTGGCTCAGCAGTGCGCCCTGGTCCGTCAACTGGCGCGGATCCTTCGCGGGAAATCCGAGGCCGTGGGACGCGGTGAAGAGCACGGCCGGACGCGCCTCCCGACCGTGGAGCGCGTCGAGCAGCCATTCCTTGGTCGCATCGTCTTCGATGGCGGCGGTGTTGGCGTAGCGCAGCTTCGCGGCGATCGTCTTCGTGTAGTGGGGTTTCTCGTTGGCGGGAGCGCCCCGGGCGAGCGTGGTGACGAGCTCATCCGCGCTGAGGTGCGTGGAGCGGTCGCCCAGGTGTTTCGGTGCCCACCAGCTCACCTGCCGGTGGTTGGGGACCGTGGCCGCCGTCTCGTAGGCGACGACGCTTTCCGCATAGCGCGTGTACTCCGCGGAGGTATCGAAGGAGAGGCGACCGACATAGTAGGAGAGGGAGAGCGAGTGCTGCACGTCGTACGGGATGTCGTCCGGTCCGCCCACGAGGAGCAAGTAGGCCGGCACGCGCGTGGGATCCACGTCACCGACGCCGACCGCGTAGCGCGCGAGGAACTGATGGGCTGTCTCTCCGGACTGGTAGGTGAGGACATGCATCCGATCCGATTCCACGAGGCCGCGACGGTGGGCGATGAGCGGCTCCAGGCTCTTGCGGAGATCCTCTGACGCCTGAGCGTGGAACACCACGCCCCAGCCGGCCTGGATGGGATTCGTCGGATCCACGTCGAAGGGCAGGAAGGTCTTGGCGCCCATGGGCACGACCTGGAGCCACCGCTTCCACGCGTCGAAGTAGGGGACGTCACCTCGGGGGTCGGCCACCTCCGCGGCCGCCGGGAGCTCGACGGGCGGCACCAGGTACTGGCCGGTGACACCGTCGATGCCGTTGAGGATGAGCGGGTCTTCGGAACTGGACATGGAGCGTTCCAGGGTGGAGGTGGCGGTCAGTAGTGCAGCTGCGACTGGGGGGGCATGTAGAGACAACAATCCATCGCCACTTCCCATGCGTCGGAGGTCTTGCCGAGTGCTCGAAAGAGGTAGGTGCGCATCTCCCTCACCACTGAACTCAACGCACCGGCCCAATCTTGTTGGGTGAACGCCTGGGCCACGAGCGCATTCACTTCAAATTCAAGACCCTCCGGCAGTGATGGAATCACGAGGACCGCCGTGAGCTGTCCCGATGCCGCCAGCTCGCAAGCGAAGGCCCGGGCGTTGGCGGCGCGGAGACGATCACCCTCGATGCGTCGGGTATCCACCAACTGTGGGCCCGCGAGAATGCAGATCCGGAGCTTCTTCATCCACGCGAGCAGGTCGTCCGCGGAGATGAGCCGCTCCCGCTCCCGAATGCGGTTCTCGGAGTGTCCATTCACCGTGAGCTCCATCCGGACACCTCGCGCGGTGGGGACGGGGGTGGCCCTCAGGTACAGCAGGTCCACCGTGGCCGAATCCGCATGGGGCGCGTCGTTCTCGCCACCGCCCAGGACGCGGGCCGTCCGTCTCGCCGCCGTTTCCAACCAGCGATGGCCCAGGCGCCGTTGTGACAGGGCGTCTCCCAGTTCCACGCCCACGTGCGACGGCGGACGGACCCACAGCGCCGCCAGTTGGAAGCCACGAACGCTGCTGCGCCGCAGGTCGAGGCCGAGCTGCTCCTCCTGCGACTCGCGGAGCATCGCTCCAACCACCGCTTCCCAGCAGAGGCCCGCGACGGCGGTCTCCGTCGCGAACGCCACCTCTCCACCCATCCAACTCGTGAAGGTGGGCAGCGACCGGAGCAGTACGTCGGCCAGGCGCACCGTGTCCTCGTAAGGGTCGTGCTGGAAGAGCACGAACGGCCTGAACCGCTCACGATGCGCCGTGGTCAGTTCAACTTGGATGGGTCCAACACCCAGGGTCGAAGCCAAGGGGGAATTCGGTTCCGGGGCCCTCGCGGTGAAGAGCAGCTCACCGGGGTCGCTCGGGGGCAAGAGGAGCTCGAAGGAATGCGACGCCAGAGAATCTTCAAGCGCATTCTCATTGGGAGGGACAGCCCTGGATCGCAAGAGGGTCTGTCGCAGCCCCAGCAGCTCCGAGGTGCGCGATGTGAGTTGGCGTCGGTCCTGGGTCAGCGCATCCAATCGTTTGCCTCCATCGCGCACGTCCTCGAAGGCCAGCAGCGCGCCCGCGACGCGGAAGAGGATCTCGTCCCAGTCCTTGTCGTGATCGATCAGGTCGAGCAGGGCTGGAGGAAGCAACTTCTCCAAGGGGCCTTCCGCGCCGATCCGCTTCATCGGCCCCAGGTGGGCGGTCAGCGGCAACCGGGCCAGCTCCGAAACCAGTGCTTCGCGCACCCCTTCCAGGTTCGCGAGCGGAGTCCGCAGGAGCGCCAGGGCCCTGAACAGCGAGGACAGCACGGAGCCGACGGGGTCCTCACTCTCCTGGAAGAGCTGGAGGGCCGTCTCCAGGAGGCTGGCGCCCTTCAGCGGCAGCCTCAACGCCAGGAGTTCTCCTTCGTCCAGGGCGATGCGGGCCGCGGCGCGGGGGCCCACCTTCTTGATCTGCGGGGCGAGCTGCCGTGCGGACACGGGAAACCCCAGCGCCCGGGCCCGCAGGAGGAGCCGGAGCAACTGGTGTGGCGGAAGGTGCCTCCGCCAGTCCAGCAGGTGGGAGAACCACCGGATCAGGAACGAATGGTCCAACCCGAAGTGCTCCGCCACCTCGTCCGCTTCGACGACGTCCAGTACGAGCGACAGCATCAGGAATTCATCCAGCGACTTCTTGCCTGGGACCAGCCGCACCTTCGCCCAGCTCAGGCTGCGGCGGGCGTGCTCCGCGTCCAGCGTCGGAAGGGAACGCCAGCAGGCATGCTGTAGCCACGGGGTCGTCCCCGGGTTCCGGGGCGTCGGATCCAGGCTCAGCGTCAGCTCCGGCTGCGCCATGCCCAGCAGCGCCCAGGTCGCGGCATACTCGTTGTAGGTGGCTTCGGTTGCGTCGGAGGGAAGGAAGTTCAGCAGCTCCGCCATGGACTGCACGTTGCCCAGGTGCCGCATGCGGCGCGAAAGCTCCAGGCGCAGATTCCTCGCGAGCGTGGCCCCCTCGGTGGAGCGTGAGGCGCGCTCCTCACGGGACGTCGCGGTCCGGAGTTCGTTCAGCGCGGAGTTGATGAACCCCGCCTCTCCCAGGGCCTGGGCGTACGCGATGATGGACGGTGGGACTTCCCGGTGCGCATTGCAGTCAGGCTTCCCGTATTGCGACGCCTGCGCGCGCCAGCCGTGCTCCTCCATCCGGCGTGCGAGGTCCAGCGGTGGCCGTACCGCTCCCTCCAACTGGAGGTACGCCGTACAGAGCCGATCCTGGTCCAGCACGCTCGGATCGATTCGCGACCACTGTCTCAGGATGTCGCCCCCATCCATCGCGGCCCAGTCCTTCAGGAGCTGCGCCGCCGGCACCCCCTCCGGGTAGAGCGATCGGATCATCTCCAGCCGGACGCGAGCGCCCGTGTCGTCGGGCGCCCGCCAGTCCAGCCATCGCTGCTGCGTCGGTCCCACACGGACCCGCGACACCGCCTTGAAGAACCAGCCCTCCACCCACTTCGGCTTCTTGCGTTGGTGGGCGAACGCACGCGCGACCGTCGCCAGCGCGAAGCCCGCAAGTGCTGGTGGGACCTTCGCCGAAGCAGCCCACTTCGCCGTCTGCGTCAGCGGCTTGTCCGCCAGCGAGCGGAAGCTCCCGGCCCGTTCGGCCTGTTCGACAATGGCCGCCAGCGCTCCGACCCACGCGGCCTGGAGCTGTTCGTCCCAATCCTCGATCCGCCAGGGCTTCGTCTGGCTCCAGAGCTGCTTGATGCGGACCTCGCTCAACGGCGCTTCGTTGGCGTTGGCCGCGATGATCTTTCCGAGCAGTGCGCGGAGGCGCAGGTGTCCGTCGTCCTCGGGGGCGATGCGGCCGACCTCCGCCCATTCCTCTCCGGCGGGGCGACGGCGGTGGAGGAGGCTGGCGGCGTACGTGGCCAGGACGACCGCCCGGAATGGCCGGGTGGACGCCGGAGCATCACGGCTCAGGGGGCCCTGATCCGCCAGGAGCGAACCACAGACCGAGCCGAGCGCGGCGAAGCTTCCGATGTTGATGTTCCGCTTCTCGATGAGGCGCCACCACGCGACGGCCCGCTCGGGTTCGTCTCGGAGCAGCCCGCCGAGCAGCACGTAGTGGAAGACCTCCACCTTCGCGATGGCGTGATGGACGGTGAATTGTTCGAGGGAGTCCGTCGCTCGCTGGGACGCGTCCCGGAGGGAGTCAGGCTTCGTCGCGCGGCACCAGGCTTCGAGACGGGGCCGCAGGCCCTCGTCCACCTGGTAGTACGGAGACTCCGGCCGGACCCATTCCTGGCGGATCAACTCGCGGAAGGCGGCCTCGAAGGACTCGGGCGCTCCGCTCCAGGTGTCGCGCAGCAGGGGTTCATCGAAGCGCCCCAGCAGCGCCACCATGGGCAGCAGCTTGAGCAGGTCCGGGTTCTGGAGCCGCTCCACGATGCGCAGCTCGACATAGCGGTCGCTTCCAGGCTGGGCCAGCAACTCGGGCGTGACGCGCGGGTCCTCGCGGCTCCAGTCCGTGTAGAGGACGACCTCGAAGGGATTGAAGCGTGTCGACGGTGGCGGCGCGGTCCGCGTGTGCACGAACACGGAAGGCCGCGGCGGCTCCTGGGTCTTCATCAACACGGCCGTCCGCAGCTCACGCGGCAGTTCGCGTTGGCCCGCGCGGGCCTGATCGAAGTACCGCTCCGCTTCCCACTGGGAGAAGGACTGCATCTCGTGCAGCCGGAGGAAGTCTCTCGGGGGAAGCCACGAGGGCGCGTTCTCCAGCCGCCAGCCCGCGCCGCTGGAGGCGAGGGGCCGACGGCCGAAGAAGACGACCCGGAGCCCCGGCGCCTGCTGGTGCAGATCTTCAAGGAGCTGGAACGTGGCGGTGACGTTGGCGGGTTCATCTCCGGAGGAGAGCTTCGCCAGCTCCTCGCACGTGTCGAAGAGGAGGACGACGGGTCCATTCAGCTCACGCACGACGCTGGCGAAGGCATGGAGCATCTCCTGCCAGTGGGGCGTTCGCTGGATGTCCTTCCAGGAGGGCGCGGAGCCTCCGGCCAGCTCACGCACCATCAGCCGCGTCCGGTCGAACCAGTGCAGGCTCCGGCTGATCCGTCCCGCGCCTCCCTGGAGGAAGAGCTGCTCCGCGAGCTGTTCGATGAGCAGCCACGGAGCCTGCGTCGGATACGCCGGGTTGAGGTGATCGAAGTCCACCCGGGCCCAGTACCCCCGCGCGATGCTTCGTGCGCAGAGGTGACGCACCAGCATCGTCTTGCCGATGCCTGCCTTGCCCACGAAGTGTAGCGCCCAGGCGGGGGTGTCCTGGGGAGCGGTCATCAACTCACGGAACGCTTCGAGCTGCTCCTCGCGCTGGAGGTAGTGCTCCAGCCGACGCTCGTCCTCGCGGTGAAGCTGGAGGAAGTCGATGCGGCGGGCGGCGGCGCTGGCGGCCGCGCCGAGCGTGGGACCGAAGATGGGCTCCAGGTGCCAGGCCGTGCGCACCCAGCTCATCGCGTCCGCGAGGCGTTGCTCCTCCACCTCCCCGGATGCAGGAGTGAAGTCCTGCTCCACCCGCTCCGCGATCCGCTCCTGGAGTTCGGTGGCCAGGACTTCGGGATTGTCCCCCCGGGCAGCCAGTCCGGCCCACCGTCGGGTCGGCAAGGGGACCAGGGTCTTCAACTCCGGAGCGGACAGCTTCTGGCCCAGCAGATGACTCTCTTCACGCAGGGCCTGTTCGAGCGACGGGGTCTTCTCCAGCAGCCGTCGCAGCTCGCGCTGACGGATGTCGGGAGGCATCCAGTACTCGCGGATGGAAGGCGCATCCAGGTCCAGGCTGGAGACCTCCCGGGACTGGCACAGCCCTTCCGCGCGCAGCCACTCCAGCGCGGCGGCCGTCGGAGGAAAGCCGCACGCCTGCGCAAGCGCTTCCGTCCACACCGGGACGAGGAGCATCCACCGCAGGGCGTCCTCGAAGCCCTGCATCCGGTCATCGCGCGTGCGCCGGTTGGCTTCGAGGTTCTGCTCGACGAGCTGGTTGATCCGGGCCAGCTCCTGCCGCAGGTCGGCGTTCATGAGGTCTGCCCTTCACGCGCCGGAGTGCCCCGGAGCAAGGCCTTCATGGTGGCTTGATCATCCGCCTGAAGGAGCATCTTCGACGTGCCGAGCGCCTTGAGCACCGCGTCCAGTCCCGCGTTCCCGTGGAGCTGGGAGGGCAGTCCCTTCACCAGGTCCTTGAAATACGTTTCGAGGAACATCGCCACGTTCGGCATGGCGGGATTCGGGACCTGCGGCGGTTCGCGCAGGAGGACGTACTGGTTGTAGATGAGCGGCTCCAGCGCCTCCGGGAACCGGCTGATGTCGTGACGTTCGACGGTCGCGCGCTCCAGCAGGGCCTTGATGGGACCATCCGCCTGGGGATGACCGGGCCAGCGGCGGCAGCTCACCACCACCGGCGTCGTCAGGCCCTCGAAGATCAGCCGGTGCTCCAACAGGTGCACGAGCGTGGACAGCGCGGGCGACCAGGTGTGGATGCCGTCCAGCAGCAGCAGCGCGCCCTTGCATTGCGTGTCCTTCGCCAGGGCCGCCAGGTCCATGGCCAGCGCCAACCGGAGCACGGCGGGGTCCGTCGGCCCGCCCAGGGTCAGCGCCTCGTCGAGGTCCGGGTGGAGCGGCGGGGCGGGGCTCTTCTCTCGCAGCAGGAGCGCGCGCAGCTGCGAGTCCTTCGCGGGGCCCACGCCCCAGTCGTTCCGCAGGTCGCGCAGCTTCTTGAACAACTCCGTCAGGAGCCGCTCGGTCGTGGGGGCCTCCGTGCTGCCTTCCGGGAAGCCGAAGAGGACGGGGACGTAGCCGGACTGGAGCGCGTGCACGGCCAGCTCGCTCATCAAGCGCGTGGCCCCGTACTTCACCGGAGGCTGCTCCATGGCGGGCCCGACGATGGCGAAGGGGTTCCACTCGCAGCGCCCTGAGTCCAACCAGCGCTCGAAATCACGGAACGCTTCGAGCCGGTCGCAGAACGGATGATTGACCCGGAGCGTGTTCGCGATCCGCAGGCGCACGGAGGCCTGCCCCACGTCCTTCAGCACCAGCCGCGTGTCCGTGTCGCCTCGGATGATGAGCTGGGAGAAGGCCCAGTCGCTGGTCGCATGGCGGCCGTCGAGCAACTGGAGCCCGGCGCGACGGCCGGTGGTAGTCGCGAGCCCCAGGTCCACGGGCGTGTTCGGGACGCCTTCGAGCAGGGACTCGTAGAGACGTCGGGTGAAGAGACGGCAGGCGTGATCGGCGACCTCTCCGGCCATGCCCACCACCATCGGGACGCCAAGCTTCGCCAGCTCCACGGCGAACGAGGCCTGCGCGGTGGCGGAGGCGGGATCCTCCTGGGGCATGGGCGGCCGGCCCTTCGCCGAATCACAGGCGTTGACGACCACCACCGTCGGCAGTGGGACGCCCGTGCCCTGGAGGAGCTGGTACAGGTCCTGGGCGCTCCAGCGCTTGAAGCCCTCCCGCTCCTCGGAGGGCGGCGCCTCCCGGCCCGGCTTGAGATGGATGCTGTCCCATTCACCGTGGCAGGTGAGGTGGAGGACCGTGGGCTGGTAGCTCTTCACGGCCGCGGCGAGGTCCTCGCCATGGGCCGCGATGAGGACGCGGTGGTGGAGGGCCCGCTGCTGGTGGTTCAGGTGGCGCAGCAGTCCCAGGTATTCGGCACCCGGGCGGATCCGCGGATCCGTCAGGTCCGTGCCCACGACGAAGAGCACCCGCAGGTCGATGGGCGCGCGGGCCTGGAAAGGACGCGTGACGGGCACCCGCCGCACCAGCGACACCTCCGGGGCGTGCTGTTCCGCGAGGAAGCCCGTGTCATCCCGCATCAGCTCCCAGTGCAGGCGGCTCAGCTCCCACTCGCCGGAGTCCCATTCGAGCACCAGCTCCAGGGACTCGTTCTTCGGACAGCGGCCCTTGAGCTGTTGCCAGAAGACACCGCCCAGGAGCGTCTCCAGCAGGTAGCGACCGAAGCCCCACAGGTGGCCCTGCGTGGGCGTACCGCCGTGAATGCTGGTGAAGGCGCCGCGCAGTCCCTTCTCGGGCTTCATGCCCTGCCAGAGCGCGGTGACCTCCGGGAGGCCATCGAGCGCACCGTCCTCGGTGGGGAAGGGGAAGCCGTTGTCCAGGCGCCGCAGGTGGTGGTGCGGCGTCCCATCCACCTCCACGCGCCAGAACGCGGCCGGGTCCAGGGAGGGCTCCCGCACCACGGTGATGACCGCCCTCATGCCGCCCCCCGGGCCGCCGCCTCGAGTCGCGCCGGGTCCATGCCGAGCAGGACGTCCAGAAGCCCATCCCCGTTCAAGGGCGCACCCGGAGGCTTCGCGCCACCGCGCCGCTCCGGGAGCCGTTTCTCTCCAATCAGTTGCTTCACCGTGTCCGCGAGCGCGTCGAGCGCGGACGCGTCTCCCATGAGGGGCATCGCTTCGGTCCGGGCCCACGCCTCGAGCGCGGCGCCGGCCATCCTTCGGGGCCCCGTGACATCGAACGGCGTGGGGATGGCGGGCCAGCGCAGCTCGAAGTGCCGGGCATCGAAGCCCAGCAGCTCCGTCAACGACACGTCGGAGCCGGGCAGCTCCGCCAGCGAGGCTTTGACCACCGTGTCCACGAGGCGCAGATCCTCTTCCGCGAGCTCCACGCCCGCGACCAGGGCCCGTGGATCCAGCCCGTTCAGGCTCGCCTGCGCGCCGGACAGGCCCAGCCGTTCGGCGGTCCGCACCATCAGGTGCAGTCGGACGGCGGCGGCGGGGTAGCGATCGCGCGGCACGCCCATCCCCGCGTCCGGGTGCTGTTCGAACTCGACCAGGGCCCGCACCGCGGCCGTGCCGAAGGAGACCACCGAGTACACGTCCGCGAAGACCTCCTGCGACCATCGCCCCCAGCGTTCCGCGGCGAGGGCGGCATCCGTCAGCTTCAAGTCGGTGGCGGACCGGAGGACCGCCTGTTTGAGTTGGGCCTGAAAGCCCTCCACCAGGCCCAGGTGGTGCTGCACGTGGTGGCCCACCTCGTGGCCGATGAAGACGAGCCACCACGGGGAGGCGACGCTCGCCACGGGCAGGTGGATGAGCGCGATGGGCAGTCGCTCCAGGTGCTCCGCCAACAGCGGACCGCCATCCCGGCTCAGCTCCCGGGACACCCATGTACGGGGCGTGGCCGCGGGCGAGTGCTCCAGGTCGATGAAGGGCAGGGGCGCAGGCCCGCTCGTCACGTTCAGTCCGAGGGTCGGAGCCCGCTCGAACACCGAGCGCCAGGCGCTCCAGACCACCTCGTCCGCCGCGCGCAGCAGCGGGGCCAGCCGGGCGTCGTCCCGTTGATCGAGCCGCTCCCGGAAGAAGCGCCACAGTCGCCGCAACCACAAGATGCGCAGGTCGTGCCGCCGGCACTGCTCCGCGAACGCACCCCGGGGAAGGCCCAGGTCCAGCGCGTCCAGGTGCTTCGTGAGTCCCCTGGCGGCCCCGTCGATACAGGCCTCGATGGCCATGAACTGGCTGGCGTGCTGCTCGGCGACGTCCTGTTTCCTGCGCAGCGTCAGCCATGCGGCGAACTCGGCGCGCAGCGACCCCAGCTCGCGGCGCAGGCGCTCGCGCAACCGCCGGTTCTGCTCCCCCTCGTCACTCATCGTGCCCGCCATCCTAGGTCCCACCCTCCACCGGGAACAGGGCGGCCTGGCCTGGGAGCGCGTGGCGGCCCGGAGCGACGGCTCCGGGCCCGCGGCCCCGTCACTCGCGTGACGGGGCGGTGTCTCAGTCGCGGGTGTCGCGGCGCACGGAGACCTTCTTGCCGCGCAGCGTGGCGCCCTTCAGCGCGGAGATGATGCGCGCGGCGTCCGGCTCCGGCACCTCCACGATGGAGTACATGTCCGCGATGTGGATCGCGCCGATGCGCGAGGAGTCGAGCCCCGCCTCACCGGCGATGGCGCCCACCAGGTCCGCCGGCCGCATGCCCGCGGTGCGGCCCGCGCCGATGAACAGCCGGGTGACGTTCCACTCCGGCGCGCGCGGCTCGCGGGCGGGACGCGCGGCGCGCTCCCCTCCCGCTTCGCCGCGATCCGCGCGCGGTGCACGCGCCGGGCGTTCGGGACGGTCGCCCCCACGGCTCGGCGGCCCCGAGCGCTCCGTGCGGGGGAAGCGCTTCTCCGACGGCGGCGCGACCGTGGGGATGTCCTGCTCGGCGGCCTCGCGGCCCTCGTCCTCCTTCTCCTGGAGGAGCTTCACCGCGGCGGCGGCGACGTCCATGACGCTGAACTCGGTGGCCAGGTTCTCCACCACGCCCCGGTACGCCTCCAGCTCTCCCTCGACGAGCGCCTCGTGCAGCGACGAGCGCATCATCTCCAGCCGGCGGGCGCGCAGGTCCGACACGGTGGGGACCGCGGAGACCTCGATGCGCTGGCCGGTGAGCTTCTCGATGTTGCGCAGCAGCCGGTGCTCGCGGGGCTCCAGCAGCGTGATGGCCACGCCCTCGCGGCCCGCGCGGCCGGTGCGGCCGATGCGGTGCACGTAGGCCTCCGGCGCGTTGGGCACGTCGAAGTTCACCACGTGCGACAGCCGGGGGATGTCCAGGCCTCGCGCCGCCACGTCCGTGGCGATGAGCAGGTCGGCCGCCTGCGACTTGAACTGCTTGATGACGCGGTCGCGCTGCTCCTGGCTCATGCCGCCGTGCAGGGCGTGCGCGCGCCAGCCGCGTCCGTTGAGGGACGTGGTCAGCTCATCCACCTCCGTGCGCGTGCGGCAGAACACGATGGCGGCGGTGGGGGACTCCAGGTCCAACACCCGCCCCAGCGTCGCGATCTTGAACGCGCGCGGCACGATGTAGGCCGTCTGCCGGACGCGGGGCATCTCCCCGGCCTCCAGCTTCTCCTTGGCGATGCGGATGCGCTCCGGCTCGCGCAGGTGGCGCTCCGCGATGCTGGAGATGCGCGGGGGCAGGGTGGCGGAGAACAGCGCCGTCTGCCGCTTCTCCGGCGTCTCGGAGAGGATGGCCTCCAGGTCGTCCGCGAAGCCCATGTCGAGCATCTCGTCCGCTTCGTCCAGCACCACCGTCTGCACGCGGTCCAGCTTCAGCGTCTTGCGGCGCAGGTGGTCCAGCGCGCGGCCCGGGGTGGCGACGACGACGTCCACGCCGCGCTTGAGCACGCGCAGCTGCCGGCCAATCTCCTGGCCGCCGTAGAGGGGCAGCACGCTGACGCCCAGCTTCTGGCCGTAGCGGTGGATGGCTTCGGACACCTGCATGGCCAGCTCGCGCGTGGGCACGAGCACCAGCGCGGAGGTGCTGTGGGGACCCGCGGCCCCCGGGGTAAGGTGTTGCAGCAGGGGCAGCGAGAACGCGGCCGTCTTGCCGGTACCGGTGGCGGCGATGCCCAGCAGGTCCTTGCCGGAGAGCAGGGGCGGGAGCGCGGCCGCCTGGATGGGCGTGGGCTCTTCGTAGCCGAGGGACGTCAACGCCTCGACCAGCTCGGGCTTGAGACCGAGGGAGTCGAAGGTGGGGTTTTCAGTGGCGGGAGGCGGGGGAGTCTTCACAGGGCGGCTTGTACCACTTTCACGCCCCGGCGTCGGACTTGCCACGTCGGCTGCGTTCACGACCGTTCAAGCGTCCCGGATGTTCCGGTTTTCAGCTTTCCTGGCGCAGGTGCGCCGCCAGCGCTTCCGACACGGCTTCCACCCCCCGGGACAGTTGCGCCGGAGACAGCACCAGCCGCTCGCGGCGCCCGCCCTCCAGGGCCGTTCCTTCGAGGAGGGAGCTGAGCCCCCGGGGGCCCCGGTCGATGTCGAGGATCAGCTCCAGGCCGTCCTCCTTCGGGAACGGCAGGAGGCAGAGCGTTCGCGGAGGCCCCCGCCACGCGGGGCCGGAATGGAATTCCAGCTCCTGGACGAAGGGCTCGTCGCGGCCCAGGGGGGGCCCGGCCTCGCAGTACGCGTTCTTCCACTGGAAGCCCAGGTGCAGGGCGGCGTCGAGCACGGTCTGGAGGGAGGGGTGGGGCAGGACGTGGATCCGGTCGCTGTCCTCGGGGTTGAGGGCGTTGTCGATGTCGAGCGCCGTCTTGATCCACACCGGCGAGCCGCGCTCCGTCAGCGGCGTGTGGACGGGCATTCGCAGGGAGAAAGGCAGCTCCTTCGACTCCTGGGGTTGGAGCGTGAAGGGGTTGGCGATGCGCCAGGTGCGCACGACGGTGTTGAGCGCGCTGCGGCGGTCGTTGTCGCGTTGGAGGTACTGCGCCATCAGGTGCAGGTCGATGCGGTCGATTCTCTGGGGCGTGTTGCCGCCCTGCACGTGGACCGCGCCGCGCAGGTCCCCGCCCGCGCGCACGGTGTCGTGCTCCAGGCGGGTGTCCACCCGGGCACTGCCAATCCCAAGGCGGGCGAGCATCTTCTTGAAGGACATGGGCGGGAGGCTCCGGGGCGGGAGGGGAAGGCAGGCGCGAAGCAGGACGGCTCAGGGGCCTTCGTGGCCCCAGGCAGGATCATCGCTCGCGAAACGCTGGAGCCAGTCGCGCACGGTGAGGCCCGCGCCGTTCGCGGCGTCCGGGTGGGCCAGGAGCACGTGGGGGTTGCCTGGCAGGTAGAAGGTCTTCACGTTCGGGGCCGCCGCGGCGCGGGCCGCCTCCAGTCCGGCCTGCACCTGGGGGCCGTCCAGTCCGAAGTAGAGGGAGATGGTGCCATCCTGCTGGTAGCCGAGCATCCCGTATCGCCGGGGGGCGGTGAGCAGGTTCGCGGAGGCGCCCAGCACCGCCGACAGGCGCGTGTCACAGCCGGAGCACCCTGGCGGGAACTCCACGCCCCAGCTCGCGCGCATGGTGCCGTAGCGACCATCCCCCAGGGTGTCGATGACGAGCCCCGAATCGTTCAGCACGTCCACCCGTGCCCACGGCAGGGCCTTCTGCACGCGCCAGGCATTGAACGTCGCCCCGTAGCCGCCCGCGCTGATGCCCGTGAGCCAGACGCGGTCGGCGTCGGGGAAGGTCGGCTGGAGCCGCCGCAGGTACGCATCCAGGTTCCGCGCGCCCACATGTTCGACGTTCTTCGGGCCGAACCAGTCATACGTCTGGATGCGGGTGCCCGCGTGGAGGTCTCCGGTGCAGTAGGGGACGTAGACGAAGCTCGCGTCGCGGAACGGATTGCGCGGATTTTCGCGGTCGAAGAGCACCGCGAGGTCCGGCGCGCGGGCCTCGGCCAGCACGGGAGCCTCGCCCATCGTGTCGGTGATGTGGGTGGCCGCTCCGAGTGCGCAGGCGGCGGCCTCCCAACACGCGCCACCGCCCGCGAGGAAGACGAGGACCCGCTTGGAACGGTCCGTGAGGTTGACGGCCATGCCCGTGGACGAGCCGTTCGCGCAATGGGCCTCGGGGACGGGCACGAACGTCCAGGTCTCCCGGGGCGCGTCGATGGGCGGGCCCGCATCCACCGTGTAGGGGATGGACGGAAGGTCATACGCCCCGGCATCCGGAGCACCGCTGTCCTCGAAAGGTGTCGCGCAGCCGAAGAGGACGAGGAGCCCCAGGAGCGTCAGGAAGCGAGCGTGCATGGCTTTCGCGCATAGCACACGGTGCCGTGGGCCCGCCTTCCTGCCTGCCCCTCATACGGGCCGTGCACCGGAGGAACGATCGCGGCTTGCTGGGTGGCGGAGCGCGTCACCAGGGTTGGGACTCAGCTCACGACGGGAGAGGCGCGATGGCCCAGGGGACGTCCAGGAAGGTGCGGTACGCGGTGGTGGGGGCGGGCAATCTCGCGCAGGTGGCCATCCTGCCGGCGTTCCAGCACGCGGAAGAGAACTGCGAGCTGGTGGCCCTCATCTCCTCCGACCGGACGAAGCGCGACGTGCTCCAGCGCCGGTACGGCGTCTCGCACGCGGGGGG
Organism: Corallococcus sp. CA047B; assembly: GCF_003612065.1. Lineage (NCBI taxonomy): Bacteria > Pseudomonadati > Myxococcota > Myxococcia > Myxococcales > Myxococcaceae > Corallococcus > Corallococcus sp. CA047B. Next base: position 3,751 of record NZ_RAWD01000063.1, on the reverse strand, counting down.
CTACGAGAACTTCGAACAGGTGCTGCGCGATTCGCGCGCGGACGCCGTCTACATCGTGTTGCCCAACAGCCAGCACCGCGCCTTCACGGAGCGGGCCGCGCGCGTGGGTGTCCACGTCCTCTGCGAGAAGCCGATGGCGACGTCGGTGGAGGACTGCGAGGCGATGATCCGCGTCACCAACGACAACGACGTGAAGCTGATGATCGCCTACCGGCTGCACTTCGAGGAGGCGAACCTCCAGGCCGTGGAGCTGGTGCGCTCCGGCAGGCTGGGCGACCCGAGGATGTTCTCCGCCCTGCTCACGCAGCAGATGCGCGACGGGGACATCCGGGGCAGCAGGGAGCTGGGGGGCGGGGCGCTCCTGGACGAAGGCCCCTATCCCATCAACGCCGCGCGCTACCTGTTCCGCGACGAGCCGCGTGAGGTGTTCGCCTACACAAGCGGCGGGGACGGCCGCTTCCACGGCGTGGACGCGACGGCGTTCGCGCTGATGCGCTTCCCGCACGGACGGGTGGCCCAGTTCGGCATCAGCCACGAGGCGTCGGCGGTGTCGAGCTACCGGCTGGTGGGCACCGAGGGCGACCTGCTCGCGCAACACGGCTTCGGGTACGGCACGGACATCGAGCACCTCATCACCGTGGGGGGCAAGGCGGAGACGCGGACGTTCAAGAGCAGCGACCAGTTCGCGCCGGAGCTCATCTACTTCTCGCGCTGCGTGCTGGAGGACCAGGAGCCGGAGCCCAACGGCATCGAGGGACTGGCGGACGTGCGCGTCATCGTCGCGTTGCAGGAGTCGGCGCGGACCGGGCAGCCGGTGAAGCTGGCGCCGTTCGAGAAGCCCCAGCGGCCCACGCTCGCGCAGCTCATCGTGAAGCCCCCGGTGGAGCCGCCCGAGCCGGTGAACGCACCAGCTCCGGTTCAGGGCTGATCTGCGAGGCCTGGGGTCAGGTGTCTTCCCGGAGCCAGAACCAACGCTCGTTGGAGCGAAGTGCGCCTTCGAGGAACTCGGAAAAAGAGCTGGCGATCTGGCGGCAGTAAGCCGGGTCCGGGAACGCCTCGTTGTAGCCGTCACGGATGGGATATCGATCGCCGTGTTTCTCGCTCACGTCGAGAAGGATGTAGTTGCTGTCTCGAACTTCGCACAGGGCGTACCAGGACGCGGGGCCTGCGCGGTCGGTGTCATCCTTGCGCATGACCACCCGTGCGCGGCGAAGCTGCGACAATGGGAAGAAGGAAAAGGCGGGGTCGACGCGGTCGAACAGGTCGGCGCCGTCACAGTGCAGGTAGAAGGCGCGGAGGTCCGGGTCCAGGCGCCACCCCACGCTTTGCTCGAACGCTTCGATTTGCGCCTGTGTCGCAGGAGGGCGCGCATGGTGGATGCGTGACACCTCCTCCAGCAATGCGGACATTGGCATGTCGCTACTCTCCGTAGGGATGGTCCATGCCGACGCTGGTCCACGGCGGCTCATTGGCGTAGCACTGGTTGTAGAGCCCAAAGAGGTCCTGGTGGATGTCTTTGGGGAATGGGAAGATGTTGTCCCAGTCGATGGGATTGCCGCCGTGCCAGAGGTCCCGGATGTGGTGTCCCTCGTACGGCCTACCGTTGGCCCCGGTTGGCCATGCGCCGAATCGGTCTGCCCATTTCTCCCGGAACTCCGTGCGGATGTTGTTCCAGCGGCTGCGGGAGGTTTCGTTCTGAGCGGGGCTGAGTGTTCCGTAGTTACAGCAGCAGTGCGTCACTCCGAACCGGCTTCCTGCCCGGACGATCGTTCCCTCGAAGTCCATCTTGACGTCCGCGAGCCACATGCAGCCTTGGAGGACATGCCCGCTTCCGGCGCACTTCTCCCGGCAGTAGTTCATGATCAGGCTGCTGCACTGCCAGGGGCCATAGTAGACGACGGTGCGGAACTGCCCGCCGCCGGGCACCGGTACAAAGGGGCTCACCCACTTTCGGAGTGTTCCAGAAGTGGTCGCTATCGGTGTTTCGGCGCATGCACTCAGTAACAGCGCTCCCGCCAAGCTCGCGATGTAACGCCAGGAAGGCGCTCTATGATTGGGTTTCACGGAGTCCAACTTTACGACACGGTGATCTGCTCGGGCGCGCAAACGTTGAAGTTCCTCTGCGGAAGGTGGTTGCCTCATGGAGTGCCCGTGCGGCCCCTCAGTGGGCCGTCCGGATCCGCGAGCACCGTGTCGAGTATGCCCAGGAGGTCGGTGTGGATGCCCTCGGCGGTGCTTGCATCGAACAGGTCGGTGTTGAACTCCAGCGCGCCGGTGAAGCCCTCGGCCATTTCCGTCAGGGACAGGGCCAACTCATAGGTGGCGTTGCCCCGGCTGACCATCACGCGCGTCACGTCGAGGCCCGGGAGTTCGAACGGTACCTCCGGGGTGTTCTGCAGGACGAACATGGCCTGGAACAGCGGGGAGCGGTTCGTGGGCAGCTCGACGCCCAGCGACGCGACCACTTGATCGAGCGGGACTTCCTGGTGTGCGTACGCGCCCAGCGTCTCCTCTCGCACGCGCTGCAACAGTGCGCGAAACCCCGGGGCTCCGCGCAGGTTGACGCGCAGGCACAGGCCGTTGACGAACATGCCGATGAGCGGCTCCAGCTCCGGCAGGAGCCGGTTCGCGATGGGCGACCCGATGACGACCTCTTCCTGCCCGGAACGGCGCGCGAGCACGACACCGAACGCGGCCAGCAGGGCCATGAACGGCGTCACGTTCTCGCGGCGGCACAGGGCGTGGAGCGCGTCGCTGCGGACACGGCCCAGTTGGACCGGACGGCGGATGCCATTGAAGGTTCGCTCCGGCGGACGGGGACGGTCGGTGGGAAGTCGGAGCTCCGTGGGTGCCCCCGCGAGCGATTGCTTCCAGTACGCGAGGCGTCGCTCCAGCTCTGGGCCGGTGAGCCAGGTTCGCTGCCACGCCGCGTAGTCGGGATACTGCACGGCGAGGGGCGCGAGTCCGGCTGCACGGCCGTGGGCCAGCGCCGTGTACAGCGCCCCCAGCTCCCGAGCGATGACGCCCAGGGACCAACCGTCCGCCGCGATGTGGTGCACGCAGATGAGGAACAGGTGCTCGTCGCTCTTCACGCGCAGGAGCGAGGCGCGTACGAGCGGAGCCTTCTTCAGATCAAAGGGCGTCGCCGCATCGGCGTGGACGTACCGCCACGCTGCTTCCTCCGCGTCCGGCTGCTCGCGCAGGTCCTCGAAGCGCCACGGGAAGTCACCCGCGGGGACGACCCGCTGGACGAGCTGTCCGTCCTCCTCCGAGAACCGGACCCGCATGGACTCATGGCGTTCCAGTAGGGACTGCAGGGCTCCGCGCAGCGCTTCGACATCCAGGGGGCCCCGGAGTCGGTGACCGTAGGGAATGTTGTAGGCGCTCGACGTGGGCGCGCGGAGGAAGAACCGGTACAGCCGCTCCTGCGCATAGGACAGCGGAAGCGCGCGGTCGCGAGGCACTCGCACGACCGGAGGCATCGCTCGGGGGCCGTCGTCCTGGTTGAGCGTCCCCAGGTGCCGTGCCAGGTCCGCGACCGTGGGACCGCTGAAGAGGACCCGGAGTGCGACCTCCGCGCCCAGCTCCGAACGAATTCGCGAGACGAGCTGCGTGGCGAGAAGGGAGTGGCCGCCCAGGTGGAAGAAGTTGTCGTTCAGGCCCACGCGCTCCACGTCGAGCAGCGAGGCCCAGAGGCGACAGAGGGTGGCCTCGGTGGGCGTGGAGGGCGGGACATACCCCTGCGTGTCAC
>NZ_RAWD01000639.1:0-1605 GCF_003612065.1 Corallococcus sp. CA047B | reverse complement strand
GTCGTTGCAGCGGTTGGGCTTGCAGCCGACGCTGGCCTCGCGCAGCTACCACGTGGAGCTGTTCGACCGGCGCGACGGCAGCCTGCTGCGCGAGACGGACCGGGGCGACGTGCTCACCCGGGCGCCCGTGCTGGGGTTGCTCCCGCCGGAGTCCCTGGCGGCGCCCGAGGGCATGACGGAGGCGTTCGACGCCCGGGGACACCGGTTGATGGTGGCGCACGCGCAGGTGTCGGACACGCCCTGGACGGTGGTGGTGACGGCGCGGCTGCGCGAGGCGTTCGCGCCGGTGACGCGCATGGGCGCGTGGGTGGTGGTCATCGCGGCGCTGGCGGGCGCCATCGCGCTGATGTTGTCGCAGTGGGTGGGGCGGGACGTGGCGCAGCGGCTGGAGGCGCTGCGGGACGGCTTCTCCTCGCTGGGCACGCCGGCGCTGGAGGGCGGCCAGCGGGTGCAGGCCCGGGGAGACGACGAAGTCACCCAGTTGGCCTCGGGCTTCAACGACATGGCGGCGCGCATCGACCGCACGCAGAAGCAGCTGCGCGAGGCCATCGCCATCCGGGACCAGTTCCTGTCCATGGCGAGCCATGAGTTGCGCACGCCGCTGACGCCGCTGAAGGCGACGCTGGAGCTGCTCATCCGCCAGTCCGAGGCCGGCCAGGAGCTGAACCCGGAGCGCCAGCGCGCGACCTTCGCGCGGCTGAACCGGCAGGTGGACCGGCTGACGCGGCTGATTGGCGACATGCTGGATGTGTCGCGGCTGCAGTCCGGGCGCTTCACGCTGACGGTGGCGCCCATGGACCTGGGGGCGCTGGCGCAGGAGGTGGTGGAGCGCATCCAGTCCTCCCGGCCGGAGCGCCAGGGCCTGTTGTCGCTGGAGCTTCCCCCGGCGCCGCTGGTGGGCCGGTGGGATGAGCAGCGGTTGGATCAGCTCCTCACGAACCTGGTGGAGAACGCGCTGCGCTATTCGCCGCCGGAGACCCCGGTGCGGATCCGCGTGGTGGAGGAGCCGGACGGGGTGCGGGTGGACGTGGAGGACCGGGGCATCGGCATTCCGGAGGAGAGCGTGTCGCAGCTCTTCACGCCCTTCTACCGGGCGCGCAACGCCACCGAGCACTACGCCGGGGGCCTGGGCCTGGGGCTGGCCATCTGCCGCGAAATCGTGGAGCGCCACGGGGGCCGCATCCAGGTGACGAGCGCGGGGCCGGGGCAGGGCTCCTGCTTCACGGTGCGGCTGCCCCGGGCCGCCCTGGCGGAAGCCGCCGCCTGATGCGCTACGTGGAGGTCCTCCCATGCGCGGCGCTGACGCCGTACGTGCGGTGCTACTGGGCGATGGAGGCGTCGGGGCCGCTGCCGGGGCCGCACCGGGTGATGCCGGACGGGTGCCTGGACATCCTGGTGGACCTGGCGGACGGGGTGCGTCCGAAGGTGGTGGGGGCGATGCGGACGGCGGCGGTGGTGCCGTTGACGTTCCCCACGTCCATCGTCGCGGTGCGCTTCCGTCCGGGCGGAGCGCAGCCGTTCCTGCGGCTGCCGTTGCAGGAGCTGACGGACGCGCAGGTGGCGCTGGGAGACCTCTGGCCGCGCGTCGCGCGCGAGGGGTGGGAG
>NZ_RAWD01000638.1:0-1626 GCF_003612065.1 Corallococcus sp. CA047B | reverse complement strand
CTTCGGCACCCCCAGCCGCGACGAGGCGCCCGGCAAGGAAGCCCGCCCGCCCAGCCGCATCGGTCGGCTCGCCCGGCCTCCTCGCGGCCTGGACACTTCCTCCGCACCGGAAGGCCGGTCGTCCGACCGGGCTGACCGGGCAGGGGCGCCCCGCCGGGAGGAGCGCTCCGCGCGTCCGGCGCGAGCGCCCGCCCCCCCGCCTGCCTTCACGGCCGCGCCCGTGCCGGAGCCCGAGATCCCCCTGGGCTTCCGCGCCAAGCAGCAGAAGCGCAAGGACGTGAAGGCCGAGGCCCGGGTGGAAAAGGCCGAAAAGCAGCGGCTGGCCGCGGCCAAGTCCGCGAAAAAACAGAAGCGGAAGTGATGTCGGGGGGCGTCGCAATGGCCTGCCGCGACGCCCGTAGGACAAGGCGTGAACGCTCTTGCCCTCGACTCGCTGCCCATGGCCATCGGAATGCTGATGGCTGAGGACGCCGCTCCGCTTCCCTGGAAAGCGGACGTGCAGGCCGCCCGCAAGGGGGACCCGTCCGCCTTCGAAGCCCTCGTCCGCAGCGTGCAACGCCCGGTGTACGGCCTGGCGTTGCGCCTGCTGCAGAACGACTCGGAGGCGGCGGAGGTGGCGCAGGAGGCCCTGCTGCGCGCCTACCAGAACCTTCACCGCTACGACGACACGCGCCCGTTCGACCTCTGGGTGCTCGCCATCACGCGCAACCTCTGCCTGGACCTGCTCCGCCGCCGCACCAAGGTGCGCACCGAGGAGCTGGAGCCCATGAAGGAGGTCCTCCCCAGCCACGAGGCGTCCCAGCTGGACGGCGCCATCGCGCGCGAGGAGCGGCTGTCACTGGAGGCCGCCATGGAGACGCTCTCCGTGGACGACCGTGAAGTGCTGGCCCTCTATTACGTCCAGAAGCGCACCACGAAGGAGATCGCGCAGATCATGGGCTGCGCGCCCGGGACCATCATGGCGCGCCTGTTCCGGGCCCGTGAGAAACTGCGCAAGAAGATGACGCCCGCCGAGGAGGAGACCCGATGAGCCCCTGCCCCGACCTGGAAGTCCTGTTCGCGGAGCTGGAGGCGGGTGAAGGACCCGGCCTGGACCACGCCGCGGAGTGCGAAGCCTGCGCCGCGCTGATGGAGGATCACCGCCTGCTGGAGCAGGACCTGTTCCGGCTGGCGGATCCCCTGCCGCCCCCGTCGCTGGTCGTCAACGTCATGGCCCGCGTCGCCGAAAGCCCCGTGCCCCAGCGGCGCGAGGTGTGGACGGGGCTGGCCATCCTGCTGACATCCCTGGGAGCGGGCCTGGGCTTCCTCTTCTCCAGCGACCAGGCGCTCGGTCGCTTCGGCACCGGGTTCGCCTCCACCGTGGGCAACAGCCGCGCGTTCGTGGAGGGCCTGTTCAGCGGTGCGCACGCCCTCTGGAGCACCGCGGGCGTGGCGGCTTCCTTCTCCCGGGCGGTGAGCGGGCGCAGGGTGAAGATGGAGCCGTCCTGCTCCAGGTGGAGCGAGTACGCGCGGGCCACGGTGCGCAGGGCCTGCTCGGCGCCAATGCCGCGCAGGCGCACCTCCGCGGGGGTGTCCAGGTCGCCGGTGACGACGAGGTTCAGGCCGCCCTTCTCCGCGATCGTCTTC
>NZ_RAWD01000637.1:0-1651 GCF_003612065.1 Corallococcus sp. CA047B | reverse complement strand
TGTATAAGAGACAGCCCTTGGCCCCCCGCGTCATCCTTGGTGGACACCCCTGGCCCAAGATGATTGTTTGCACTCAAAACATCTAGTTCGAAACAGGGGAGTGCCGCCGTGCGCCGTTCCGTTCCGCCGTGGATGTGGCTGTTGCTGCTGTTGGGGCCCGTGGGGGCCTTCGCGCTGAACGCGGGGCTGCCTCCGCCGCCCTCGGACGTGGACCGGCGCACGCCCGCAGCGACGGCGTCGGGGTTCCTGGACGCAGCCCATGCGCGGGACGCCGTCCGGGCGCCGCAGTACCTGGACCTGTCGCGGCTTCCCCCGGCGACGCAGGCGGAAGAAGGGCTCAAGCTGGCGCGGCGGCTGGTGGTGGTGCTGGATCGGACGCTGTGGCTGGACTTCGCGCGCATCGGCCGGGAGCCGGTGGGACCGGGGGAGCGGGCCCGCCGCGAGGTGCTGGGACAGGTGGCCACCGCCCGGGGACCCCAGGACATCATCCTGGAGCGCGTGGACGCGGAAGGGGGCCCGGTCTGGGTCTTCAGCGCGGACACGGTGGGCGCCATCGACGCGCTGTTCGCGGAGCACGGCTCGCCGCTGTTGGAGCGACTGCCGCCGGTGTTCTTCACCCGCCCGCTGTGGGTGCTGGAGGCGTGGCAGTGGCTGGGGCTCGCGGCGCTGCTCGCGGGCGCGTGGGTGCTGGGACAACTGGGCGAGGCGCTGGCGCTGCGCCTGGGGGCCCGGGCCGCCGGGCTGACGAAGTCCGGGTGGGATGACGAGCTGCTCGCGGCGGGCAGGGGCACGATGCGCCACGTGCTGGGGTCGATGATCGCGGCCACGGGTGCCCGGCTCCTGATGCTGCCTCCGCCGGCGCAGGGCGCCCTGGACCTGGGCGCGCGCTCCATCATCATCGTGGCGTCGGCGCTGTTCCTCCTGCGCTTCTTCACCCGCGCGGCGCGCTTCCTGGAGACCCGGGTCGCCCAGTCCCCGGAGGGCACGGACGTGGCGCGCGTGCGTGGGCTGCGCACGCAGCTGTCCATCCTGCGCCGCGTGGTGGAGGTGGCGGTGGTGCTGGTGGCCGCGTCGCTGCTGCTCCTCCAGTTCGAGGCGGTGCGCAACGTGGGCGTGTCGCTGCTCGCCTCCGCGGGGCTCGCGGGCCTGGTGATTGGTCTGGCGGCGCAGAAGTCCATCAGCACGCTGCTCGCGGGCATCCAGCTGTCCATCACGCAGCCCATCCGCATCGGCGACACGGTCATCGTGGAGAACGAGTGGGGCTGGGTGGAGGAGATCACCCTCACCTACGTGGTCGTGAAGGTGTGGGACCTGCGCCGGCTGGTCATCCCCATCACCCAGTTCCTGGAGAAGCCCTTCCAGAACTGGAGCAAGGTGTCGCCCGACATCCTGGGCACGGCGGAGCTCTACGTGGACTTCCGCACCGACGTGCCGGCGGTGCGCGCGGAGCTCAAGCGCATCCTGGATGAAGAATCCAAGGGCCTGTGGGACGGCAAGGCGCAGGGGCTCCAGGTGACGGACCTGAGCGAGCGCACCATGAAGCTGCGCGCCCTGGTGAGCGCATCCGACGCGGGCAAGGCGTTCGACCTGCGCTGCCTCGTGCGGGAGAAGCTGGTCGCGTACCTCCAGGCCCAGCCCCACGGCCTCCCCC
>NZ_RAWD01000636.1:0-1663 GCF_003612065.1 Corallococcus sp. CA047B | reverse complement strand
CCCCACCCGCATCCTCGTGGCCGACGACCAGCCGGATGTGCTGGAGGCGCTGCGGCTCCTGCTCAAGCGCGACGGCTACACGGTGGTGAGCGCCCAGTCCCCCTCGGGCGTGCTCGCCACGCTGGACGCGGAGGACGTGGAGCTGGTGCTGATGGACCTCAACTACGCGCGCGACACGACGTCCGGGCGCGAGGGCCTGGACCTGCTCGGCCAGCTTCGCGCGCGGGATGCCCTGCTGCCCGTGGTGGTGATGACCGCGTGGGGCAGCGTGGAGGGCGCGGTGGAGGCGATGCGCGCGGGGGCCCGGGACTACGTGCAGAAGCCCTGGGACAACACGCGCCTCCTGGCCACGCTGCGCACGCAGCTGGAGCTGGCCCGCGCGCTGCGGCGCACCCGGCGGCTGGAGGAGGAGAACCAGCACCTGCGCCGCGAACAGGGCGGACGCTCCCCGCTGGTGGGCGAGTCGCGCGCCATGCTGCCGGTGCGCCGGCTCATCGAACGCGTGGCGCCGTCCGCGGCGCCGGTGCTCGTCACCGGAGAGCACGGCACCGGCAAGGAGGTGGTGGCGCGCCTGCTCCACGCGGCCAGCCCCCGCGCGGACCGGCCCTTCGTCGCCGTGAACTCCGGCGGCCTGTCCGAGGGCGTCTTCGAAAGCGAGCTGTTCGGCCACGTGAAGGGCGCCTTCACCGACGCGAAGACGGACCGCATCGGCTGCTTCGAGCTGGCGGACGGCGGCACGCTCTTCCTGGATGAGATTGGCAACATGCCGCTGGCCCAGCAGGCGAAGCTGCTGCGCGTCCTCCAGACGGGGGAGCTGCACCCGGTGGGCTCGTCGCGCACGCGCAAGGTGGACGTGCGCGTGGTGAGCGCCACCAACGTGGACCTGGGCCGCGCGGTGATTGAAGGCCGGTTCCGCGAGGACCTGCTCTACCGGCTCAACACCGTGGAGGTGCAGCTGCCGCCCCTGCGCGAGCGGCGCGAGGACATCCCGCTGCTCGCCGCGCACTTCCTCGCGGCCCAGGGCCAGCGCTACGGCCGTCCCGGCGTCCACCTGGCGCCGGACGCGCTGGAGGCCCTGATGGCCTACCCGTGGCCGGGCAACGTGCGCGAGCTGGAGCACGCGGTGGAGCGCTCCCTGCTGATGGCGACCGGGGACCGGGTGGCGGCGGAGGACCTGCTGCTCAAGCGCGCCGGGCCGAACAGTGGAGGCTCCGCGCGGCTGGAGGAGATGACGCTGGAGGAGGTGGAGCGCTACCTCATCGAGCGCGCCCTGGGCCGTCAGGACGGCAACGTGAGCGAGGCGGCCAAGGCCCTGGGCCTGTCGCGCAGCGCGCTCTACCGGCGCCTCCAGTACTACGGCATCAAGGGCGCCCGTTGAAGCTCGGGCCGAAGCCCTGGCCGCATGACCTGCGCGTCGTGGGGCTCGCGGTCCTCGCGGCCCTGCCCGCCGTCGTCGTGGCGCTCGCGCTGCTGTGGGCCGGGGACTTCAGCGCCAAGGTGCGCTGGACGCTGTCCGTGCTGGTGGTGTGCGTCCCCGCCGGAGCGTGTCTGGCCCTGCGCGAGCGCGTGGTGCGGCCGCTGCACACGGTGGCGGGCCTGCTGGCCGCGCTGCGCGAGGGTGACTACTCCGTGCGCGGGCGGGGCGAACGCGCGGGGGATGCGC
>NZ_RAWD01000635.1:0-1693 GCF_003612065.1 Corallococcus sp. CA047B | reverse complement strand
CGGGGGTACGCTGCGCCAGATAGCGCTCCAGCCAGAAATAGACGGCTGGCCGACTCAGGGCTGCCAGATGCGCAGCCTCGCCCGGGCCTTTGCCCTCTGCGAGGAGTCTCACGGCCAGTAGCCGACGGAAGTGGCGAGCGTCGCGCACGCTTCGCAGCGCATGCTCCAGCTTCCGCCTGTCCTCTGCTGTCAGCCCCAGTTCGGCGGGGCTCCTTGCCGGTCGCATGGTCCAGAAAATGCGCATGCGACCGGCATTTGTCTCGGAACTTCCGGCGACCTACTTAGCTGCGGAAGGGGTTCTGCAGCAGCACTGTCTCACCACGGTCCGCGCCCACGGACACGCACACCACGGGCACGCCGCTGACCTCTTCGACGCGACGCACGTAGCGCTTGGCGGCTTCCGGCAGCTCATCGAAGGTGCGCACACCGGCGAGCTTCTCATCCCAGCCGGGCAGCGACTCGTAGATGGGCTTCACGCGCGCCAGGTCCTCGTAGTCGCCGGGCAGCTCCGTGACGCGCGCGCCGTCCAGGTCGTACGCGTTGCAGATGTTGAGCGTCTTGATGCCGCTCAGCACGTCCAGCTTGGTGAGCGCGATGCCCCACAGGCCGTTGACGCGCACCGCGTAGCGCAGCACCACGCCGTCCAGCCAGCCGCAGCGGCGGGGACGGCCGGTGGTCGCGCCGAACTCGTCGCCCACCTTGCGCAGCCGGTCGCCCAGCTCGTCACTCAGCTCCGTGGGGAACGGACCGCCGCCCACGCGCGTCGTGTAGGCCTTGCTGATGCCCATCACCTTGTCGATGGCCGTGGGCCCCAGGCCCGAGCCCACCGCGGCGTTGCCCGCCACGCAGTTGGAGCTGGTCACGAACGGATAGGTGCCGTGGTCCACGTCCAGCAGCGTGCCCTGCGCGCCCTCGAAGAGGATGCGGGCGCCCCGGCGGACCTGCTCGGAGAGGAAGAGCGACACGTCGTGCACGTAGGGACGCAGCCGGTCGCCCAGCGCGGTGAACTCCGCGTGGATCTGCGGCGTCTCCATGCGGGGCACGTCCACGCCCGCCTGGGCGCAGAGGTCCTTGAGTTCGTCCAGCGCGGACGGCAGGCGCTCGTCGATGCGACGGCGCAGGCGCTCCGGGTGGAGCAGGTCGCGCACGCGGATGCCCCGGCGCGCCACCTTGTCCTCGTAGGCCGGACCGATGCCGCGACCGGTGGTGCCAATGGCGCTGCCGCCACGGGCCTTCTCCCGGAAGCTGTCCAGCAGCTTGTGCCACGGGAAGATGACGTGGGCGTTGTCGGAGATGAGCAGCTGCGCATCATCCTTGAGGAAGCCGCGCACCTTGAGCGCGTCGATCTCTCCGACGAGGACGGCGGGATCCACCACCACCCCGTTGCCAATGACACACGTCTTGCCCGGGTGAAGGATGCCCGAGGGAATCAGGTGAAGGACGGTCTTCTGGCCTCCCACCACCAGCGTATGCCCCGCGTTGTTGCCGCCCTGGAAACGGACGACCACCTGGGCATGCTCGGTGAGCAGGTCAACGACCTTGCCCTTCCCCTCATCTCCCCACTGCGCTCCGATGACGACGACGTTCGGCATGGTGCCCGCCGCTTAGCACGCGGGAGGGGCCGGGTGACAGTGTTCCGCGAAGCCGCAATGAAGGGCCTGGCAGGCTGCTTTGTCCCACCCCGCCCCGGTCC
>NZ_RAWD01000634.1:0-1705 GCF_003612065.1 Corallococcus sp. CA047B | reverse complement strand
GTGCTAACCCGTCCCAGCCCGCCCGGCACGTCGCGCCCTCATCGGTTGATGCCCGGCGGACAACGGACCCGGGGCCCGCTGTCCGCGCGACGACTCAGCGCACCTCCCAGCCCTTCTCGCCCCGCGCGTATTGCTTGCCTGCGGGCAGCTCGCCGTAGAAGAGCAGGTCCTTCACGCCCACCACCGACTTGCCGTCGAACAGGCCCACCTCGCCCTTGGCGGGGAAGGTGATGCCCAGCGCGGAGGCATCCAGCCGCACCGTCTGTCCCGGCGCCACCGTCATGTCGCCCAGCACCACGCCCGTGGGCGGCGCCACCTGGGTGGGCGCATGGTCACTCACCGCCAGGCTCACCCGCAGGTTCGTCGTCAGCGTCATGCCCTGGAGCGACACGGCCTGGGTGCCCTCATTGGTCACCTCCACCCAGCCCGCGCGCGGATCAAAGGCCTTCAGCACCAGCGTGGACTTCCGCGCCGCCAGCCGCTTCACCTCCGCCTTCACGAAGTCCCGGCGCACCTGCACGAAGCGCTTCATGTACGCCTTGCCCGCGGCGAAGCGCGCGTAGTCCATGTACGGGTCGGTCTTCATGGACGCATCCACCAGCGCATGGAGCTGGTCGATGTACGGGTTCATCACCTCCGGGGTGAACAGCTCCTCCAGCGCCTTGTCCAGCCGCGCCTCCAGCCGGGCGCGCAGCACGGGGTTCATCACCACGCGCGTGCCCAGGTTGGAGAACACCGGCAGGTAGCCCGGGTAGCTCCCCGTCTCCAGCTTGCGCTGCTGGTACATCTTCTCCACCCAGCCATCCAGCAGCGTGAAGTTGAACAGCGGGTGCTTCATGCTGTTCGTCGACGTGGACATGTCCTGCACGGTGTTCGTGTACCACCAGCGCGCGTCCACGTTGTTCAGGTCCCACGGCACGTAGCGCCAGCGCCCGGTGATCTTGTCGTTCAGGAAGTAGCTCTCCGAGTCCTCCACGTAGTTGTTGGACATCAGCGCGTCCAACACCATGGAGCGCACGTAGGACTCCACCTCCAGGTTCTTCTCCAGCGTGGTGACGAACTGCGGCTCCGGCGTGTGGTTGATGACGTCCAGCACCGCCCACAGCGCGTCGTTGGGCTCCTTCTCGTTCGTCTTCTTCACCCAGTCGCCCTGGTAGGGCACCTTCCACGTCTTGAACTCGGTGTCCTTCCAGCCCGCGCGGTAGATGGACGCGTCGTCGTCCGGAAGCGCATGCGCCTTCAGGAAGGCCTTGTTGACCTGCTCCACCTCCAGGAACACGCCTTCGTACTGGCCATTCACGGACAGCCGCACGAACTTCGCGGTGGACGCCGGCACCCGCATCGCGGTCAGCAGGTCGTAGGCAATCTTCTCCGCCAGCATCGACGCGTCGGCGTACTCGGCCACGAGGTTGAGCGACGTGCGGCCCTCGAACTTGTCCTTGTCCGCGAAGCTGACGTTCCAGCTCTTCTTGTCGAAGAACCGCGCGGACGCCCCGCGCAGCCGCACCTTCACCGGGAAGCTCTTGCCGTTGGCCTGGAACGTCGCGTCCTGCTCCTCCGTCCACGGGTCGGCCTGGAACTTCGCCATCGCCTCCGCGGGGATGACCAGCGCGTAGTCCGCCAGCGCCGTCTGCACCTTCGGCATCGTGAAGGGCCGCTCCACCTCCGGAACGGGCGGCGGGTCCACGGGCGGCGGGTCCACCGG
>NZ_RAWD01000633.1:0-1722 GCF_003612065.1 Corallococcus sp. CA047B | reverse complement strand
CCCACAGCGAGGCGCCCTCCCCCATCACCCGCGCGCCCACCATCCGTCCGGCGGGCACGACGACGGCCTCGCCCGCGCGGAGCACCCGGGGCTTGAGGAAGCCGGCGTCCACCTCCACCGCGCCCGCCGTTACCGCCAGCAGCGTCTGCGCGTCATGGACGTCCGGCGCCAGGAAGAAGCCCGCAGCCCGGGGCGTGGCCCGCGACGCCTCCACCGTCGAGGCCCGGACCGCCTGGCCCGTGTGCAGCGCCTCGCAGAAGCCCAGCTGCTCGAAGTAGTCCCGCTCGGCCAGGTCCCCCAGCAGGCGGCTCGCCTCGATGCCGCGGACCATCTCCGGGATGATCTCCTCGCCGTAGCGCTGCACCAGCGGCCGGATGAGCTTGTCGAGCGCCATCCGCCGGTGGTGCAGGTCGATGCCGACGTGCTCATCGAAGTAGAGCGTGTCCACGCCCTCACGGCCGAACACCGCCTTGAGGCGCTTGCTGAACTGGCGGTTGAAGTGCGGCACCACCGCTTCGATCCACCACAGCGCGCCCACGTACTCGAACCAGCGCGGCTTGTGGCTGGTGACCCAGTGGAAGTAGCTGGTCATCAGCAGCGAGCTGGGCAGGTACCAGTGGTAGTACGCGTGCACCCCGCTGCTTAGGCCCAACGACTCCAGCAGCCGCTCGAACAGCGTCGAGTGCTTGTGCGGGTGCACGCCGTACCCGAACTCGTCGATGAAGATCTTCATCAGCTCCGAGTGCACCGGACCGAAGTTGCCCGGCAGCGCCCGCGCCATCTGCGACGCCTCGGAGAGGAAGTCGGGGGCCACCTGCAGGATGAAGAGCTTCGCCGCCAGGTCCGGCGCGGCGGACGCCTCCACCCGGCGGCACACCTCGCTGGGCGCGGCCTCGTACCGCGTCAGCAGCTCCTGGCAGTACGACTCCAGGTGCCCGAGCGTCCACGGACCGTCCACGCTGATGTCCTCGGAGAGGAACGCGAAGCAGGTGCGCTCCAGCGCCGGACGGAGCATCGCGTTCGCCGCCATGAAGCCCGGCTCGTAGAACGCGTGGAACGCCCTGCGCTCCTCCTGCGTGAAGGCCTTCACCGGCAGGTAGAGGTTGTTCTGCTCGTAGGCATTGAAGAGCAGCCGGTTGAGCGACAGCGAGCGGTGCGTGAAGAGGGTGCCCGGGCGCACCGGCTCCTCCAGCGAGCCCAGCGTCAGCCCCTCGAGCGCCGTCGGTCGCAGATAGGGGCTGTCCAGCAGCCAGTGCGGACTGGGGCCGTACGGGGGGGCGGACTGGAGGCCCTCCCAGAGGGGGGCCAGTGCCCCCGTGGCGATCAACCGGTGGGTGTCCAGCAGGGTGGGCATCACGAGGTCTCGACGTCGAGCGGCTTGGGCTCGGTCTGGAAATGGAGCCAGCTGCCCACCAGCGAGCGCGGTCCGCGGAAGTAGCGCTCGCAATGGTGCGCCTCCGCGTACTGCGACACGGGCAGCAACAGCTGGTGCATCCGCGGCAGGTTCGCCAGCGGGATGCGGGGAAAGAGGTGATGCGTGACGTGGTAGTTGTCGTGATGCGGGTGCAGGAAGAACGACACCCAGTTGCTGGGGTGGTTGCGCGTGTAGCCGAGCACCGTCCCGGGCTTGAGCCCGATGTGGTCCGAGATCTCCGCGAAGATCTTGATGAGGTGATACGCGGTCATCTTCGACAGCAACCACAGCCCCGCGAAGGACAGGGC
>NZ_RAWD01000632.1:0-1728 GCF_003612065.1 Corallococcus sp. CA047B | reverse complement strand
GGCGGGGGTAGGTACGGTGTGCGTGCAACCATGTCCGCGTCCGCAGCTTCTCCGTCTTCCCTCATCTTTGGCAGGTACGCGGTCCTCCGCCGCCTGGCCGTGGGGGGCATGGGGGAGATCTTCCTCGCGCGACAGGTGGGTGTGAGTGGTTTCGAGCGCCCCGTCATCCTCAAGAGCCTGCTGCCAGACCTGCTGGAGCACGAGGGCTCGGTGGAGATGTTCCTCGACGAGGCCCGGGTCGCGGCGCACCTGAACCACCCGAACGTCGTCTCGCTGTACGAGGTCGGCGCGTGGCAGGGCACGTTCTACATCGCGATGGAGTACATCGAAGGTGAGAACCTGGGCCGGCTGGCGCGTGCGGCGCAGCGGGCGGCCTCGCCCTTGCCCCACCGGGTGTGCGCGCAGTTGATCCGCGACGCGGCGCTGGGCCTGGACCATGCGCACCACGCGCGCGACAGCCAGGGCGCGTCGCTGGAGCTGGTGCACCGGGACATCAGTCCGCAGAACATCATGGTGCGGCTGGACGGCGTGACGAAGGTGGTGGACTTCGGCGTGGCCAAGGCGACCATCCGCGCCAGCCGCACGCGCACCGGCGTGCTCAAGGGCAAGCTGCGTTACATGTCGCCCGAGCAGGTGCGCAACGAACCCGTCGCTGGCAGCAGCGACCAGTTCGCGCTGGGCGTGGTGCTGTGGGAGCTGTGCACGCGCCGGCCGTTCATCGACACGGACAACCCCGCGGAGGCGATGCGCAGGATTGCGCTGGCGGCGGTGCCCCGGCCCTCGCAGTTCGTGGAGGGGCTGTCACCGCTGCTGGAGCAGATCATCCTGCGAATGCTCCACCGCGTGCCCGCGCAGCGCTTCGCGCGGTGTGGCGACGTGGCGAAGGCGCTCCAGGCCTACCTGGATGAAGTGCCGGAGGTGGAGGGCGAGGGCGTCTCCGCGGTGGTGACGCGGCTGGTGGGCGAGTCGGTGCTCGCGCGGCTGCGCGACACGGCTGGCGGCGAAGCGGTGCTGCCCCAGGGCCGTGAGCCGTCCAGCGTGTCGTGTCCGCGCTGTGGCCAGTCCACCAGCGCGAACAACCGCTTCTGCCCCGCGTGCGGCAACGCGCTCACGCCTCCGTCCGGCGCGCCCGCGCCGAGCCTGGCGTCGATGCCGGTGCTGCGCGAGCCGCCCATGCACCTGGGGGATGAGGATGCCCCCGACGCGCCCACCGCCAAGGCCCCCGCGGCCCGGCGGGCGGGGGATGGCGCCGTGCACGAGCCGCCCACCGACCCGACGATGGAGGTGCCCGCGCCGCTGGCGGCCGCACTGTCCCAGCCTCTGGCCGTGACCGACGCGGACGAGGACGACGACGCGCCCCCGGCCCTGGGCGACGATGCGCCGGGCCCCACGGTGAAGATGCGCGCGCTGGATGCGCAGGCGCTGATGCGGCGGCTCACGCTGCTGACGGTGGCGGGCGACGCGTCGGAGGCGCTCTCCCTGCGGGAGATGGTGAAGGCGCTGGCGGCGCGCCATCAGGTGGAGGCGGTGGCCCTGGCGGAGGCGCGCTGGTGCCTGCCGTTCGGACTGCCGCAGCCGCGCCAGGACGACGCGACGCGGGCGCTGCGCTGCGCGGAGGACCTGGGGCTCGCCGGGGTGACGGTGCGGCGGGGCCTGGAGTCCGGCGTGGTGCGGGTGAGCTCCAGCGTGGACGCGGCGGGCCCGAGGTTGGCGGGGATGGGGTTGGAG
>NZ_RAWD01000631.1:0-1730 GCF_003612065.1 Corallococcus sp. CA047B | reverse complement strand
CCTTCGCCCCAGACGCCTCCCCCCCGGCCACGGGGCTCAAGGGTCTCCTCGCCTCCCTGTGGCTGGCCGTGCGCGGGTCCACCGAGGACCTGGCGACCGGCCCCGTGGACCGCGCCTTCCTGCTGCTCTCCGTGCCCATGGTGCTGGAGATGGTGATGGAGTCCGTGTTCGCGCTGGTGGACGTGCTCTTCGTCTCCCGCCTGGGCGCGGACGCCATCGCCACCGTGGGCCTCACGGAGTCCGTGCTCACGCTCTTCCAGACCCTGCCGCTGGGGCTCGCCATCGGCGCCACCGCGCTCATCGCCCGACGCGTGGGACAGAAGGACGCCGAGCGCGCCGGACGCACCGCCGTGCAGGCCCTGGGCCTGGGACTCGCCCTGTCCATTCCCGTGGGCCTTGGGGGCGCCGTGTTCGCGCGCCCCATCCTCCTGGCGCTGGGCGCGGCCCCGGGCGTGCTGGAGCACGGCGTGCCCTACGCGCGGCTGATGCTGGCCAGCTTCCCCATCATCATGCTGCTGTTCCTCATCAGCGCCGTCCTGCGCGGCGCGGGCGACGCGACCACCTCCATGCGCGCGCTGTGGCTGGCCAACACCGTCAACATCGTGCTCGCGCCGCTGTTCATCTTCGGCCTGGGACCCGTGCCCGCCATGGGCGTCCTGGGCGCGGCGGTGGCCACCACCGTGGGCCGCTCCACCGGCGTCGTGTATCAACTGCACCGGCTGCTCAAGGGCACCGGACGTCTGGCATTGCGCCGCCGCCACCTGTGCGTGGAGTGGGACACGCTGCGCTCGCTCCTGAAGCTGTCCGGCGGCGCCACCTTCCAGTACCTGCTGACCATGTCCAGCTGGCTCATCCTGATGCGCATCGTGGCCACCTTCGGCAGCGCGGCGCTCGCGGGCTACACGCTGGCCATGCGCGTCCTGCTCTTCGCGCAGCAGCCCACGTGGGGCCTGAGCCACGCGGCCGGAACGCTGGTGGGCCAGAGCCTGGGCGCGGGCGACACCGACCGGGCGGAGCGCGCCGCGTGGCGCGCCAGCTTCTACACGCTCGGCTTCCTCGCCGCGGTCGCGTTGGGCTTCCTCGTCTTCGCGGATCCGCTCATCCACTCCTTCACCACCGACCCGGAGGTGGGCCTGCACGCCACGCGCTGCCTGCGCATCGTCAGCTGCAGCCTGGCCCTCTACGCCTTCGTCACCGTGCTGCCCCATGCCTTCAACGGCGCGGGGGACACCACCACGCCCACGCTGGTGAACCTCGTCTTCTGCTGGGGCTTCCAACTGCCACTGGCGTGGTTGCTCGCCATCCCCCTGGGGTGGGGCCCTTCCGGGGCCTTCGCCTCCATCGCCATCACGTATGGCGCCCTGGGGCTGGCCAGCGCGGCCCTCTTCCGGCGCGGGCAGTGGAAGCTGCGGCACGTCTGAAGCCAGACGCCGGACCGAGGCCGGACGCCGGCTTCGGACACTCCACACGGTCCAGAGGCTGAGTTGAAAGCGCTCGCCCATGTGCCGACTTTCCCGGAACTCCCGCAGCGGGTGGAGCGCCCCCGGCGCCTCCAGACGCCGGGCGCTCCCGACATCCCGGAGCCGCCCCCAACGCGTCGCCGCGAGAGCCTGGGGTGAAACGGTCGAGGGGAAGGGGCGTTACACACATGGCGGGCAACGAGCGGCTGGGCGTGGCGATAGTGGGTCTGGGCGGGGCGGTGGCGACGACAGCGGTGGCGGGGATGGAGT
>NZ_RAWD01000630.1:0-1758 GCF_003612065.1 Corallococcus sp. CA047B | reverse complement strand
GGCACGCCCGGTCCACGCCCTCCGCCGCGCCCGACACCACCCCCACACCCGCCTCCGAAACCTTCCGGGCGAACGTGCGGGCGAACGGCAGGAAGCCCTGGTCGGGGTGACGGCTGCCCACCATCGCCAGGCGCCGCCGGGGCGGTCCAGGCTCACCCCGGTAGAACAAGAGCGGCGGCGCGTCCTCCAGCCCCACCAGCCGGGCGGGATGGGCCGGCGAGCCCGCGAAGGCCACCCGGATGCCCGCCACGTCGCAGGCGGACTCCACGCGCGAGGCCACGTCGTCCAGCGAAGCGACGGCCGCCAGGCGCTGACGGACGGGTGCGGGCACCGGAACGTCGGACACCCAGTCCCGAACCGGGGCGGACGCGAGGCGGGCCAGCTCCCCTCCAGCGAACGCACGCACGGCGGCCAACGTCCGGGGCCCCAGGCCAGGGATGGCCCAGAGCGCCAGGCAGGCGCGGCGTTCTGCGGTGGGTGTGCCCGTGTCGGTCTCTGTCATGCCCGTCCCCCGCCTGTTTCCCACCTATATAGAGGTGGACCGGGAGGGGCGTGACACATAACACCGGAACATCGGTGGTCAAGCGGCCCGCCCCTCCAGGGCGGGCCGGAATGCAGCTTTCCTGCCGTTCGGAGGCCCGCGCCTAGCGGCTGGCGGTGGGGGCCCCGTCCTTGCGCATGGTGGCGCGGTCGCCCGCGGAGATCTCCACCAGGGACCGGGTGAGGAGGCAGTTGGAGGTGCGCTCACGCACTTCCGTGACCATGCACTGGGCCACGCCCTCCCACGGGTAGACGCGCTGGCCCTTCTTGACCTCGCCCGGCTTGGTATCGCTGCGGCCGAGCACGTCGAGGCTGGGGTCGCCCTTGCGCTCGATGGTGAAGATGTTGCCCACCTGCACGCCGTCCGCGGTGCCGCGGTCCACGACGATGAAGTGGTGCTCGCCCATCAGCGTCTGGCCCGGCGTCATCGGCGTCAGCACGTAGCCGGGGATCTCCTTGGAGTTCGGCTTGGGAGCGACGCGCTCCGACAGCCGCTCGCTGGAGGGGCCCACGTAGTTGCCACGCTCGATGGGGTCCCAGGTCTCCATGATGCGCGCGGTCACCACGTCATCGTTGATGGCGGTGACCTGCACCGTGCCCAAGAGCTCCGTGAGGAAGCCCGCCTTGGCGCCCGTCACCGGGTGCTTCACCGGCTCCACGGTGTGGAAGATGACGTAGCGGTCACCGACCTTGGCGGCGCCCTTCTTCTTGAAGCGCAGGTACACGCGCTCCGGGGCCGACAGCATCAGCGCCTCGGAGGGGGAGCCCTCGATGCGGCCCGCCTCGTCCAGCTCGCGCGCCGTCACGAAGCCCTTGGTCGTCACCGGCCGGGACGTGGACGGGTCGTAGCCGATCTTCCCCACCACCGACACCAGGCTGCCGCCGCTCACGTCCTGGGGCGCCTGCACGTCGTCGGAAGGAAGGTCGCCGGCCTCCACGCGCGACGGGACTTCCTCGCCGCCGGGGAAGAACTTCACGTTGTTGCCCGGGTAGATCCAGTGCGGGTTGGCGATCTGCGGGTTGTAGGACCAGACCTTGGGCCAGTACCAGGGGCTGCCCAGGTAGCGCTGGGACAGGTCCCACAGCGTGTCGCCACCCTCCACCGTGTGCACCTGACCGGGGGCGCTTTCGCGGCCCTGGGGGGCACCGGGGGGCACCGTGACGGCGGTGGGGCGCTCCGGCGCGTCGTCGGAGATGTCCTCGCCGTCCGTCTCACCG
>NZ_RAWD01000062.1:0-33746 GCF_003612065.1 Corallococcus sp. CA047B | reverse complement strand
ACCCCACCCTTGCGCGCGAGCCGCGACCTCGCGGCCTGCTCCAGCGGCGCGCCCCCGACCGAGGCACTGCCATTGACGGGCACCGTCACCGCGCGCTCCAGGTAGCCTTCCTCCGCGCGCAAGAGCAGCCGGTACGCCCCCGGCGCCACCGCGAGCGTGGTGGGGCCTTCGCCCTTCTCCAGCTCCGCCACCAGCGCGCCGCTTTCGGAGGAAAGCACCAACCAGCGGCCCGGCGTCTTCACATCCAATGTCAGCCGTCCCCGTGCCTGCTGCGGCTCGGAGAGGATGAGCTCCCCGCGTCCGCGCAGGTCCATCCGGAACGTCGGACGCTGCAAGCCTCCCGGTGAGACAAGCGTGGACTCCAACGTGCGCGCGTAGGCGTAGCGGTAGGCTTCCTCCAGCGTGACGCGCCCATCGCGCGACGCATCGGCCGCGCCGCGCAGGCCTGTCGCCAGGTGGTGCGTGAAATAGGAGCCCTGCAGCGCGTCCGACTCCTGCGCGTATTCGTCCGCACCCGAGGCACTGATGACGACCCGCCCCTCCAGGTCCGCGGCCTCCATCGTGATGGGCGCGGCCACGGGCTTGAGGCCCTTCAGGCGCGTGGCGACGCCGGAGCGGCACGAGTCCAGGATGAGCAGCCCCACGCCCACGGGCGATCCCTTGAGGAAGTCCACCAGCTCGCGCATCGGCAGCTCGGTGCCTCGCAGGTGCAGGCTGCCGTCGCCCGCGTGCGAGGAGATGTAGAGCACCAGCCAGTCGCGCGCCGTGGCCTCGGAGGACAGCCGCGCTTGGAAGCGCGTCAGGGCCTCACGCAGCGTGGCGGCATCCGTGCCCAGCAACGTCACGGTGCGCTCCGGGGGCACCGTGCCCACTTCCTGGAGGACCTCACGCATCCGGCGGGCGTCGGCCTCCGCGAAGCGCAGCCGCTCCTCACCGGGCAGTCCCTGGTTCTCCCCCACGACCAGCGCCCAGCGTCGCGGCGCCTCCTCCGCCGCGCGGGCTTGGAGCGGGGCCACGAACACGCAGAGGGCGGCAAGCAACCCCGCCATCGTGGAGAGCCACCGCGTCATCGGACGATTCGCGGAAGCCGTGGGCCTGGGGACGACCTGCCTCATGAGGCGACTCGCTTGCGAAGGACCTGACTCCTGGAGCGACCCGCAGGACCGCAGGGGCCTGCACAGGGCCTGCCTCATGGAGCGACTCGCAGGACCGCGTGGGCGCTCGCCTTCCCGAGCCCGTCAGGCGTCACCGCGTCCAGCGGCCCCCGTCCCCTCGCCCGGGCATCCGCGATGCGCGACAGGAGCTCCGCCTTCGCCTCGTCCGCGAGCAGCGGCGTGTCCGAGAAGAACGCATGCAGCGCCACCGACCCCGGCGTCACCTCCAACGGCGGCGACAACTTCACCTCCGCCCCGGGCTCCACCGTGGCGCTGATCCGCCCCCCCTGCGGCCAGAGCACGTCCACCGCGCCCGCCTCATCCACCGCGAGCACCAACACGTTCCGGTGCGCTCCCGTCCCCACCGCCAGCGTCACGTGCTCGCCGGGCCTCGCGCTCGTCACGGGCGCGCCGCCCTCCGACAGGAGCCGCAGCCCCACGCTCCCCTTCAGCCGCACGCCGTCCTCCGTGCCCTTCGGCACGTAGACGACCAGCACCAGCCCCACCGCCAGCGCGGCCACCAGTGGCCCGCCCCAATGCCAGCTCCAGCGCGCACGCGCCGGCTGGGCGCGCTTCGCCTCCAGCTTCGCGAACACCGTCGCCGCCCGGGGCGCGCGCAGGCTCGACTCCCGCGCCTGCCGCAGCTCTTCCGCGACGGGCCCACACGTCGCGCAGGACGCCACGTGCGCGCCCATGCGACCCGACGGATCCAGGCCCGAAAGCCATTCATCCAATTCCAACCGCGAGAGGTGCTCAGCCACGGCCCGCCTCCAGGTGCTCTCCCGGCAACCGCCCCAGCTCCGCGGCCTTCTTCCGGATGGACTCCAGGTCGCGGACGATGGTCTTTCGCGACACGTCCAGCATCTGGGCGATCTCCTCCTGCGTCAGCCCATCGAAGAAGTGCAGCGTGGCCACCTCCAGCTCGCGCTCGCCCATCCGGCCCACCAGGTGGCGGATGAAGTCGGCGGCCTCCCACTGACTGGGGGTGAGGGCCGCGGACTCCTCGCGCTCAGGAAGTGCCGGCTCGCGCAGGTGGCGCGAGCGCAGCGCGTTGAGGCACAGGTTGGTCGTGACGCGGTACACGTACGTCATGGGACGGGCCTCCCGTCGGAACCGCGCGCCTGCCGTCAACATGCGCTCGAAGACCTCCTGCACGATGTCCCACGCATCGGCGTCACGGCCGAGCAAGGCGAGCGCACGACGGTGCACCACGGGCGCGAAGCGCTCGTAGAGCTCCCTGAGCTCCTCCGCACCGAGCCCGCTCGCCATCCGCGTGTCCGACCTTCCTGTTCGTGCTTGTGACACCCGGGCCCGGTGGCCTGGGACATCGAATCCGAAACGGGGTGTGGGATACTAGCCGCGCCCCGGCGGCATGTCCCAGGCCGCGCCCGTCGGGTGTCCCAACCGCACGTGAACCGACTCCTGCCCGCCGTCCTGCTCGCCCTGCTCGGAGCGGGGTGCTTCGACCCGCTGTACGAGGACCTGGACCCCCTGGGCGAGGTGACGTGGGCCGTCTGCTGCGTCTCCGGCCAGGTGGACACGTGCCGCTGTGAATCTCCCGACGGCTGCCCAGCCGCCTTCCGAGCCTGCGCCGAGGGCACCTGCGCGGAGTCGCTCAGTCAGTCCTGCGGCGGCTTCGGCACGGACGGAGGGATGGAGCAATCCCGGGACGCGGGCACTGGCGTGAACACGGACGCAGGCACCAGCACCGACGGCGGCATCAGCATCGACGCAGGCACCAGCACCGACGCAGGCACCGATGGAGGCACCGACGCGGGCCCCATGGACGCAGGCCCGGGGGACCCCGGCACGGCCTACGGCCCCTGTTGCAACCCGACCACGCACAAGGTCACCACCTGTGCCTGCCCTGCGTCGGGCTGCGCGAACCCACCGTTCACCCCGTGCGCGGCGAGCCGGTGCGCGCTGGAGGGCGAACGCTGCTGAGGAGCGCCACCGGCTACTTCTTCTCCAGGATGACGGCATAGAACTCGATGCCCACGCCCTCCCGGTCCTGCTCGGTGATGTAGCCCTCGGGCAGGCCCAGGAACTCACGCACCGTCAGGACGCCGCCGGGGCCGGGGGTCCACGGCTCGCAGAGCTTCAGGTACTCGGGCAGGGAGAACAGCTCGAAGGACTCGCCCATCTTCTGGAACATGCCCACGAACTGCTCCCACTGGGGCGTCGTCTTCGCGGGGTCCTTGGTCTCGAAGGTGGTGAAGAGCTTCGTGCCCGGCGCGGCCCAGTCATACAGGTCGCGGAAGAACTTCCGGTTCTCCTCCGCCTTGAGGAACACGGTGATGCCATTGGCGCCCAGGGCCACCTTGCGCTCGCCGCCCAGGAACTCGCGCACGTCGGCGCGCTCCAGGCACGCCTTCGCCTGACGGATGTCGCATTCCAGGTAGCGCACGCGAGGGTCGTCGCCCAGGAGCACGCGCGCCTGCGCCATCGTCAGCGGGTTGATGTCCGAATACAGCACCTTCACGTCCGGCGGCAGTACGCCGTGAACGTGGTCGTTGGTGGGCAGGCCGGACGCGAAGTCCACCCAGTGCGTGTAGCCCTCCGACGACAGCCGCTTCGCCGCCACCTGGAGGCACGCCCGCAGCATCCGCACCCACTTGCGCGTCGCGGGCAGCAGCGAGAACAGGAACTCCGCCGCCTGCCGGTCCGCCTCGAAGTTGTGCGTGCCGCCCAGCGTGTAGTCGTAGATCCGCGCCGCGTCGGGAACCTGGGGGTTCACCCCTGGCACCCGGGCCAGTTCATTCACATCCATCATCGCCGCTTCCCTCGGTAGGGCCCCCCACCCACGTCATCGCGACGTGGGTGAAGCAACTGACTGCCCATTGTGCCGACCCGCTCTCGCGGTTGCACCGTTCCTACGGAAGCAGGCCCGTGACCTGGCGCAGCAATTCCAACGGTCCCAGCGTGGCGACGGCGTCGAACTGCTCCGGCGTGCGGACCAGCAGTGAGCCCGCGAACCCCAGCGCGTTGACGTTGACGCCCAGGTGCTCCGCGCGGCTCCGGGGCACGAGCAGCATCCAGTCCCGGGTGACCAGCAGGTTGTACGGCGACGTGTCTCCCAGCCCCAACGCATCGCGCAGCAACTGGTACGCCGCCAGCATCCGGGCCCCCGGGGCCGGAGCCGTCCAGGGCCCCAGTCCCACCAGCAGGTGGAGGAAGGGCAACGCCCCCGCCGACACCACGCGGCCCGGTCCCGGCAGCGCGGGGAGCAGCGCCTCCACCGGAGCCCGCAGCGCGTCAGGCCCCAGCGGCGACACGAGCTGCAGGTGCTTGTGCCGCTGGCTCGCGCCCGCGATCTCCCCCGCGTTGTAGAAGGCCAGCCCGTCCAGCCCCTCCAGGCACGTCGCGAGCGCGTCGAAGTCCCCGACCGTCAGCAGCGCGTCCTGGGATTCGAAGTCGCGCGTCACCAGCAGCAGGTGGTGCTCCACCACGTTGAACTTGTTGAGCAGACACACGTGCGCGGGCGCCACGTCCCCCAGCAGCAGGTCCGGCTCCGGGTGCGCGAACGGGTTGAAAGGCGCCGCGCCGGCGGGCACCGGCCGGGGACGCTCCTTCAGCGCCACCCGCCCCAGCACGCGCACCTGGAACGTCGCGCCCGCCTCAACCACGGTGCGCGCCTCGGTGGTGATGGGCTGCAACGCGCCGGTCTCCAGCGCGTGTCGGGTCACCGCCAGCGTGCGCGGCCAGAGGGCTTCGGGCGTCAGCGGTGAGGCGTTCACGGACGAAAACTCCCGGTCGGTCGTGTCGCGGGAAGGCCGGGCCTTCAGCGCGGGGGACGGAAGACGTACTGGTGCTCCTGGGGTCCGGTGTCGGGCGGGTACTGCGCGTCCATGAAGGCGACGCGCGCGCTCTGGGTGATGAGCGCGTCCTGGAGGCTGTCGTAGAGCACCACGACCTTCGTGGGCTTGCCCGTCGGGTCCACGTCCACGCGCACCTTGAGGTTGCCCTTGAGGTCCGGCTTCGCCTGGAGGTGCTCCAGGTACAGCGCGACGAGCCCCAGCGACACCCGGTCGTAGATCTGCTCCACCGTGCCCTTCGCGGGCGTCGCGGGCAGGTGCAGCTTGCGGCTCAGCTCCGCGGTCTCCGCCACCGCCTCCGGCACCGGACGCTCGGTGGCGGCGAGCGTCGCGCGGTACGCGGCCATGGCGTCCACGAAGCGCTCCTGCTGGAGGAACAGCCGCGCCCGCCGCACCTGGAGGTCCGCGCGGTTGGGCGCGAGCGCCACCGCCTGCTCCAGGCGCGCCTCGGTGGCGGCCGCATCCGACCGGGCCTCGGCCAGCCTGGCCAGGCGCGACAGCGGCTCCGGATCCTTCGGGGTCGCGGCGCTCAAGCGCACCAGGGCCTTCTCCTCGTCCTCGGGGCGTCCCAGCTCCGCGCTCAGCCGCACCCAGGAGGAGAGCACCGCGGGCTCCGCGCCCCCGAGCGTCGCGTAACGCTCCAGCATCTTCACCGCCTGCGCCTTGTCCCCCACGGCGAGCCACGCCTCCGCCTGTCGCCGGTGCGCCTCGCGGTCATGCGGCTGGAGCGCGACGAGCAACGCGCCCGCCTCCGCGCCCGCCTTCGCATCCCCCGCCTCCCCGGCCAGCCGCGACAGCACCTGGAGCGCTTCGGGCTGCTCCGGCCAGTCCTTCACCGAGCGGGCCAGCAGCGCCCGCGCCTCCGCCGCCCCGCCCGGCCGGCCCGCGAGGAGCAGTCCCAGGTCGGTGCGGATGCGCGGGATGTCCAGCTTCGCGAGCGCCTCGCGCAGCCGCCCTTCCGCCTCCGCGGGCTTGCCTTCCGCCTGGAGGCGCAGGCCATCCGCCCAGAGCGCGGGCGCGAAGCCGGGCACCGCCTTGCGCGCGGCCTCCAGCGGCGCACCCGCCTCCTGGAGCATCTTCCAGCGCACGTACACGAGCCCCATGCCCACGTGCGGCCAGGGGTTCTCCGGATACAGCACCGCGATCGCCTTGAACTCGCTGAAGCTCTCATCGGAGGGCAGCGCGAGGAAGGCCCGGTACAGCCGGGGCATCGGGTCCTTGGGCGTCTTCGCCTCCTGCGCCTCCAGTTCCCGGCGCAGCGCGCTGGGGGAGCCCTGGACGCGGGCGGTCTCCATGCGCTGGAGCATCGCCATGCCGTCCGCCGCGGAGGCGGGCACCGGCCGGGCACCCAGGGCCGGGAGCGCGCACAGCACGCACAGCAACAGCAGCAGGAACGGCTGGGGACGGGACGTCATCAGGGAGCCAGGACGACAGGACGCTACCAGATGACCGCGCGAGGCAACCTCCCCCTTTCCGGACTACAGTCCCGCACTCCCTTCCTCCGGGGTGCCGGATGTCGACCCGACCGCGAGCGCAGGTCCTTGAAACACTGTCCCGGCGGGCCTTCCATGAAGCCCTTCCTCCGGAATGGAGGGTCCAGGACCCGCACCGGCAGCACGGCCTGGATGCCCGCGTGCAGCCCTTCGGGCACCGCAAGGCCCTGGGCCCCGCGTTCTTCGCCGGCATCGAGGCCACCGACGACGGCCAGGGGGATGACACGGGGGTGACCGTCACCTTCCGGGCCGAGCGGCTCCGGGAGTACCTGGACGCGGCGCATCCGGTGATGCTCGTCGGCTTCCATGCGCCCACGAACGGGCTGTTCTTCGCGTGGGTCCATCGCCTCGCGGCCGCGCACTCCGCCGAGGAGCGCATGCGGTGGGACTTCCAGCAGACCGTCTGCCTGCGGCTGGAAGAGGCGCTCCGGGCCCGGGAGCCTGACGAGCTGCTCGAAGAAGTCCGGGGGTTCTTCGGAGCGCGAGAAGCCGTGCCGGAGCCGGCCCCCGTGCGTGTGCGGTTGGAGCTGCCGCCGGGCGGCATCTCGCAGGAGGTCCACGACGCGGTGGCCTCCTGGCTGGACACGGCCCGTCCCCGGGTGACGCTGGAGTCCGGGCCGGCGGAGCTCGTCCTGGAGGTGGCCGCCGACTGGAGCACCCTCCGGGTCGCGTATTCGGACCTCCACCACGCCCTGCCCACGTCCCTCCCTCCGGAGCCGAGCGCGGAGCAGGCCGCTGGCGTGGTGCGGCTCATCGCGGCGATGGCGCTCTCGCTCGCGGGCCTCCGTGACGACGCGGCGGCGCTGCTGGTGGAAGCACTCGCGTCCAGCGCCTGGCCCGGAAGCACCGCCTCCCGCCTCCTCCTGCAGCCCGTGGTGTGGAACGTGCTGTTCGCGACGGAGGACTTCCAGGACGTGCTCGGCGCGGCGGAGATCCTCGCGGCCCGCGAGCTGACACCCCAGGCCGTGCTCGCCGCCCGCGTGGGCCTGGAGGTCTTGCGAAGCCGGCCCTTCGTCCGAGGGTCGGAGGCCCCGCAGCGCTACCGGGCCATGCTCAAGCACCTCCTGGAGCGGACGAACGAGGCCGCCGACAGGGGCGCCCTGCACGCCCACCTCGCCCAGCACCTGCGCGTGTCCGGACTCGGCAGGGAAGCAGTGCACCACCTGCGACTGGCGGCGATGAACGACCTGGGCCACCTGCAACGCGATGACTGGTGGAGCGCGATGGCGGGAGCCCTGCTGCTGCGCGGATGCGCCCGACAGGCGGTGGCCTGCTACACGTACACCGCGACGCTGAGCGAGGATCGCCGCGTCACGGCGCTGCTCGCGAGGGCGTACTTCCGCCTGCGGAGGTTCAGCGATGCCGACCGCCTGTACGCACAGTGGTTCGACCGGAACCCCGAGCTGGAGCCGCAACGGGTGCTGGAACACTTCACCGCGCCCATGCTCGAGCAGCTCTTCGGGAGCGGCCATCGTCAGGTGGGCCGCGCCTGGAAGCGCGCCTCCGAGGCCATCATCCTCGAGGATCCATGGCTCCAGCTCGCGGCGTTGCAGGAGGCGCTCCAGTGGGATCCCCTGTGCGAGCTCGCCTGGGCGCACTACGCGCAGCTCAAGGCCGACATGGAGCCGGGGCTGGGGGCGAACGCGTGGCTGGCCCGGGCCATCCTCACGGGACACCGCGATGTGACGGCCTGCTTCAAGGCCATGGAATCGCTCAATCACGCCTCGGGACAGGCCCCGGGACTGCTGCGCATCTCCCTCCTCTGGTTCGCGCTGCGCCACCATGGCGAACACTTCTACGAGGAGGCCGAACGCCAGCTCACCGCGCGCTCCGGAGGAGGCCCCCTCGGGGGCTACATGGAGTACCTGCGCGGCCTGGAGGAACCGGCCCGGACGTTCTTCCGCCACCTGGACGGGACGGACGAAGGACTCTTCCCCGAACGGTGACCCCCGACCTGACCCCGGGGATAAAAGCTCTGTCTTGTTTTACGTGGATTGTATCAACCAGCCCGGGTCCGTATGGCCCGGGGGAATGGCCCTGGGGGATGACAGGAGCTTCCAGCGAAGGACGTCATCCGGCCTGGAGGGCTTGACCCGGACCGGGAGGGCTGGGAGGAATGGCCCACCATGGCCTCCGCCGAGAAACTCGTCTTCCCGACCATCGTCGAGGGACTCTTCGTCCGGGGACTGTCCGGCAAGGTGTCCTTCTCGCTCAAGGAGCAGTTGCGCAAGGAGGGGTTGGATCTGGACCGACCGCTCCAGCCCGCGTACTCGCTGGACACGTGGTCGCGCTGCGTGGCGCTGACCGCGAAGTCGCTGCACCCGGAGCAGCCGGATCCGGTGGCGTGGCGGATGCTGGGCGAGCGGATGATCGACGGCTACCGGGACACCATGGTGGGCCGGGCCCTGCTGGGCGTGCTGCGGCTCATCGGCCCCAAGCGGATGCTGCACCGCACGCAGCACAGCTTCCGCACTGGCAACAACTACACCGAGGTCCGCATCACCGAGCGCGGCGAGCGCGAAGCGGACCTGTGGCTCAACGAGCCCGGCCTGCTGCGCTACTTCAAGCAGGGCGTGATGCTGGCCACGGTGCGCGCGGCCAGCGGCCCCACCACGCAGGTGGACGTCGTGCAGTACGACGACGACAGCGTCACCTACCGCGTGACCTGGGGCGTGCCGGGCTCCTGAAGCACCGGGGCCCGCGCGACTCGGCGGATCCGAGACCGGGGGCCCCTTGCTCGCACCGGGCTCCATCTGCCAGCGTGGAACGTCTGGGAGCGGTGCCGGGATCGCGCCCTTGAAGAGGGGGCTGCATCCAATGCCGTCGAACGAGCGCGCCAACCTGCCGCGCTGGAACGGTCAGCGGGGTTTCTTCGAAATCTGGTTCCTGGTGGTGCTCGACCCTGGCGGGGACCGCGCCTGGTGGTTGCGCTACACCTTGTTCACCCCGGCCCCGGGTTCGCCCGGGGAGCCGCGCGCCACGATGTGGGCCGCGGCGTTCGACTGCGCGTCACCCACGCGGCCGGCGGTGGCGCTCAAGTCCATCCACCCGGCCACGGCCTTCAGCACGCTCTCGCCGTCGGGGGTGCGCATCGGGGACTCGGAGTTCGCCCCTGGCAGGTGCCACGGGCAGGTGGCCTCCGGGGAGCACGCCATCGCGTGGGACCTGCGCTTCACGTCGGAGGGACGCCCGCCGGTGCGCCGCGAGCCGCGCGGCACGGCGCTCCTGCCCCTGCCCACGCGCGTGGCCCACGTGCACGACGACATCACCTTCGACGGCACGGTGACGGTGGACGGCGAGCGCTATGAGGTGAAGGGCGCGCCCGGCCTGCAGAAGCACCTGTGGGGCACCCGGCGGCTGGAGGAGCTGACGTGGCTGTACTGCCCGCGCTTCCGCGAGGATCCGGACGCGCGCCTGGAGGCGATGATCGTGCGCGCCCAGCGCAAGCCGGGCCACCCGAGGCTCGCGCCCATCTACCTGCGCACGGGCGACGCGGAGCACACGTTCCATGAGATGCCCAACATGCTCTTCACGCGCGTGACGTCGCCTTCGCGGGGAGAGCTGGCGTTCAGCGCCACGTCCGCCACGGTGGCGATGAAGGGCCGAGCGTGGTGCGACCCGCGCACGCTGGTGGGCTACGCGTACCGCGACCCGAAGGGCTGGGACGTGCTGGTGGCGCAGAGCGACGTGGCCCAGTGCGAGATGGAGCTCTTCTCCCGGCCCCACCCGTTCGCCGCGTGGCGTCCCACGAAGAAGCTCACCTCCACCGTGGGCGCGCTGGAGTTTCACGCGCCGGAGGCCATGCCGGGCGTGCGCTACATCCCGTGGGACGGCACCGCGCTCGCACGCGAGGACACGCCGGATCCGGTCCGCGAAACGGGCTGACGCAGCAGGAGCAGCGCTTGTCCCAGCCGGTGCGCGAGGCGGCCCGACAAGCAGGGGGGCTGCTCGCGCGAAGAGCGGCGGCGGAGGCGGAGGCAACGCCTTCATCCCTTCCCGCCCGAGCCTCTCGCGGAGAGGACGGAGGCGGAGGCAGGGCTCGCGTCCTGCCCCGCTCCAGCGACTGGGGTGGGAGGAACTTGCGGCCACGGGCCCGCGATGCCGTCCGGACAGGAGGGGTGGGGCCTGCGTTCGCATGTGGTGGGGCGCATCCGTGGCCACCCTGTGGGGTGACGGCCCGCCGTTCCCCTGACACCCCATGCACCGACTGCTGCGACACCTCCGGTCGCTCTTCCGAGTGGAGCCGGGAAGACCGGCCCTGTGGGCGGGGCTGCGGGCCGCCATCGCCACGGCGGTGCCGCTGTGTCTCGCCTTCCTGCTCGGTGTCCCCCAGGCCGGGTGGGCTGGCCTCACGGGCCTGCTCGTCACGCTCGCGGACAAGGGCGGCTCGTACAACTCTCGCGCGCGCATCATGGGCCTGGTGACGGCGTTGGGGGCGCTGGTCGGCATGCTCGCCGCGCCCGCGGGCCACACGTACTGGATGGACGCCAGCCTGCTGTTGTTCGGCGTCACGGCGGCCAGCTTCGCGCGTTGCTACGGCGAGACAGCGGGGTCGGTGGGAGGCCAGCTCGCCGTCATCTTCGTGGTGTCGCTGGGCGCGCCCGCCACCACCCTCGGGGAGACGGTGGCACGCGGTGGAGCCCTGCTGCTGGGCGGCCTGTGGGCCATGACACTGTCGCTCCTCCTGTGGCCCCTGCGCCCCTACCGGCCCGCGCGCCGCGCGGTGGCCCACGTCTACGCGGCGCTCGCGACCGCGGCGGAGCAACTGGGCGCGGCGGCGATGAAGGGCGCCACGGCGGACGAATGGGCGGAGGGACTGAGCCGTCACGCGGGGATCCGCCCGAAAATCGAACGGGCCCGGGGCGTGCTCGCGGCCACGCGGCGCGGGCGCCCGGACGAGTCCCGTCGCGGCGAGCACCTGCTGGTGTTGGTGGAGCTGGCGGAGCCGATGGTGGCGCTGCTCAGCGCCATCGCGGAGGCGATGCAGGTGGTGGGTCGGGACCCGCACCTCTACAGCATGCGGGAGCGCGCGGCGCGGTTGTCCGAGGCGTACGCCGCGATGGCCTGGTGGGTGGCGCGAGCCCTGCAGCAGGAGCGCAACGAGGGCATGGGCACGCCCCCCCGGCTGGCGCTGCGCCCAAAACGAAGGCAGCCGGCGAGGATGTCCGCGCCGCCCGTGCGACGTGGCTCGGAGGGCCCGCTGTCCGCGCACGTCGCCACGCTGTTGGACAGGCTGCGCGAGTACGCGGGCGTGGTGCATGAAACCGCGTCGGGGTTGCTGTTCGGAGACCCGGTGTCCCCACGAGGCAAGGGCACCCTCGGGGGACAGCCGAAAGCACCGGGCTTCTCTCCATGGCAGCCGGTGCGCGACAACCTCCACCTGGACTCCCTGGTGCTGCGGCACGCGCTGCGCACGGGGATGGTGGCGACGGCGGCGCTGGGCCTGACCCGGGCGCTGCAGGTGGGCGACGCGCACTGGGTGAGCCTCACGGTCATCTCCATCCTCCAGCCCTACGCGGGCAGCACGGAGGAGCGCGTGCTCCAGCGCACGATGGGGACGCTGGTGGGCGCGAGCCTGGCGGCGCTCATCGCGACCACGGTGCACACGCCCGCGCTCATGATTGGGGTCATCAGCGTCCTGACGGCCGTCTCCGTGGCGCTGCTGCCGCTGAACTTCGGGGCGTTTCAAATCCTGCTCACGCCGGACTACCTGCTGATGGCGACGCTCAGCTCCGGAGACTGGACGGTCGCCTCACAGCGCTCGCTGGGGGTGCTCATCGCGGGGGCGCTCGCGCTCTTGGGGTCCTGGACGCTGTGGCCCAGTCCGGAGCGGCGCCGCTTCCCGGACGCGGCGGCCTCCGCCCTGCGCGCGGACGGCA
This sequence comes from Corallococcus sp. CA047B, assembly GCF_003612065.1. Lineage (NCBI taxonomy): Bacteria > Pseudomonadati > Myxococcota > Myxococcia > Myxococcales > Myxococcaceae > Corallococcus > Corallococcus sp. CA047B. The sequence continues at coordinate 21,405 of NZ_RAWD01000062.1, read as the reverse complement.
AGTACCTGCAACAGCTGGTCATGCACCGCAGCGGCACGGAGCCGGCGGTGAACGAGGAGCGGCGCCGGTTGGATCAATCGCTGCTGGAGGCGGAGTCCTCCTTCCAGCGGCTGATGACGGAATACCGGGGCCCGCCGCAGCACCTGGAGCCCGGCATGGCGCTGCTCACCTACGCGAGGCGCTTCGCGCTGGCGGTGACGGCGCTGGGAACGGGGAGGTTCGAGGGACGCACGTCGGTGTTGCCCCAACAGCTCGCGCAAAGGGCCAGTGACAGTCTGGAATTGCTCGCCCGCGCATTGCAGGAGCGACGGGAGCCGCCGCCCCTGCCGCCGCTGTCCCTGCCGCGCACCAGTGATGATCCGGTGCTGGGTGCCCTGCTGGAGCGCGTGCCCCGGCAGCTCGGCATCCTGCACGGCGCGGTGGCGCGGCTCAGCGAGGATCCGACGCTGCGCTGACGGCCGGAGCGGACGCGGGCGGTCGCGCGGCACACGCGGTCTGGTACTCCGTCAGCTTGCCCCGGAAGCGCTCCTGTTCCGGCTGGGGCCACTCCTTCGGCAGCGACCCCACCGCGCGCTCCTGCTGCTTCAAGGCTTCCGGGCACTGTCCCAGGCCGAAGTACGCGGCGGCGGCGGTCTCCAGCACGTAGGGATTGGCCTGTTCGCGGCGCATGGAGGGGCGCACCGTGATCAGGGCCGCCGCGTACTGACCGGCCTGCACCTGCTGCCAGGCCACCTCCGTGGCGGCCCACCAGGAGCCGGGCGAGAGGGAGTGCGCGCGTGCCACCGCCTGGGGATACAGCCGATCCTCGGGAGACAGCACCGCCAGCCACTGGGCGAGGGTCGTCCAGGCGGGGGCGCTCTTCGGGTTCTGGGACACCCGCTGTCGCGCCCACGCCAGCTCATCCTCCCGCGTCAGCTGCCCATTCGGCGGAGTGAAGCGGAGGTGGAACGTGTACGGGATGCTCAACGGATGGCCCGCCAGGGTCGGCGGACGGTAGAGGGAGGTGTACAGCTCATCGAGGGCACGCTGGGTGCCTTCCACCGGCCCCCCCTCGACGACCTTGCAGTCGCGGACCCGTCCATCCGTATCAAACCGACACCGGAAGATGAGGAGCGCGAACATCCCGCGCTCGACCAGCTCTCGCGGGTGTGGCGAAACGAACCGCCCTCCTGAAATGAGTTCTGGGCGACGGACTGACTCGTGCAGGAACGCGCAGGCCTCCTGAAGACCTGCTTCGCAGGCGGCGGAGAGGTCGCGCAGGGCGCGCTGGACCTCCTCCTGGGAGGGAGTGCCCTTCAGGAGCTGGACGGCTTCGGCGAAGACCAAAGGGGCCTGCTCTGGCTCCAGTTCGACCGAAGGCATGTCCGCCGACGCATCCGCGAGGAGCGCGGAGACGTCCCACGAACCCTTCCGTGGAGAGGCATCCCTCAACACCTCATCCATGGCCAACACCAGATGGCCATGACTCGCGGGCAGTGACGGGATGGCGCCATGACGACAGCCCGTCGAAACAAGAAGCAGGGAGAGGAGGCACAAACCCAGGCGCATGGCCCCGCATCCTAGAGCACGGCGTACAGGAACGAGCTTGTCTCCTTGCTCGTCCAAAGCCTACGGAGAGGCTGGCGCCACCACCGCCACGGGTGCGACCGAGGTCGTCGCGGCCACCAGGTTCCCGGCCCCATCCTTCGCCAGCCCGTACAACTTGAACGCCCCCGTCACGGCCGGCAGGCGCACGCGCCACGTGCCCGGCGCACTCCCCTTCCGGGACTCCAGCGCCGTCACCCCATCCCGCTCCACGCGCGTGGCCGCGTTCCGGAAGTTGTACGCGAACGACACGTCCAGCGGCGTCCCTCGCGGAGCGGTGACCTCGAAGTCCACGAGCGCCCAGGTGGCCGCGCCGTCCTTCTCCATGCCCCTGACCGCCAGCCGCACCGGCACGGGCAGCGCGGGCTCCGGCTTCTTGCCCGTGTACGCCTCCCGCACCGCGTGCCACGCCGGCCGGGTGGAAGTCCCCGACAACAGCCCCAGCCACATGCCGGTGTGGTCGAACGACGCGCTGTAGTTGAAGACAAACAATCCCAGACACCGGCCCGCCTGGACGTGAGGCCCCAGGGCGTTGCGCCAGCCGTCCACGATGACGTCGTACTTCTCCCCGTCCCCTGGCTCCACCCTCAATCCCTGCGCGTCCTTCGGCGCTTCCCATTCTCCCTGGGCGCCGAACTCGGTGATGAACCACGGCTTGCGTCCACCGGCCTGCTTCACGGCTTCTGGCAGCGCATGGATGCCCCGGCCATAGACATTCAGCCCATACGCATCCAGCGACGGCACGTACTTCTCCCAGAACGGCACCCCGAGCGTCCACGCATCCACCGACAACACCGGGTGCCCGGTGTCCGCCTTCTTCACCGCCCGGACGACCTTCTCCAGGAAGCGCGCGTACGCGACCTTGGACGCGTCGTCCGGTGAATTGAGGATGACCTCATTGCCCAGCCCCCACGCGAGCACGGCCGGGTGGTCCTTGAAGCGGCGCACCTGCTTCAGCGTGGCCTGCAACTGCGCCTCACGGCCCTTCGCATCGCGCACGTAGTCGAAGGCGTCGTCGTTCTCCATGCCGGGGCGGCCCGGCCGCAGCCACAGCCCCACCAGCACCCGCAGGCCGTGCTTGTGCGCGGCGTCGAGCAGCGCGGCCGTCTCCTCGCCGGTGCCCCAGGTGCGCAGCGTGTTCACCCCCAGGGCGCGCAGCCGCTCGCAGTCCTGGTCGAAGTTCGCGGGGCCTCCGGAACCGCTGAAGGTGACGCCCTTCGCCACGTAGGGCTGGCCGTCCACCTCCATCCTCCAGCCCTCCCCCGCCTTCACGATGGCGGTGCGGGCCTCCACGTCCCAGGACGGGAAGAGGAGCGCGGTCAGGAGCAGGACGCCGACGGCGACGGGACGGGCGGTGGCCATGGGTCCGGCAGTCTAGCCGGCGGCCGTGCGCGCACCGTCCGGCCCCCGCCACTTCGTACGGTTTCGTGCTAGCCCCAGGGGTCGTGGATCCGCTCGTGACCCTCCTCGAACCGGCCCCCCGGACGGAAGACGTACCCACGGCCTTCCCGAGCCCCTTCGACGCCCTGGGGCCGCACGCCCTCGCGCGCCGCGCCGCGGAGTCGCTTCAGGCCACGCTGCGCGAAGGCGTCATCGCCCCGGGACTGAGCAGCCGCCTCCTGGAAGGACCGGACGGAGGGAAGATGTTCGGCGTGCTGGTGGTGCGCCAGCGGGATGGGAGCCTGGGCGTGCTGCGCGCCTTCTCCGCGATGCTCGCGGGACGCTGGGACGTCCCGGGCTTCGTGCCGCCGTTGTTCGACCGTGAAGCCCGCGCACGGGTGGAGCCCGTGGCCGAGACCACCGTGAAGGCCCTGCTCGCCCGCGCCGAAGCGTGGAGCACGTCCGAGGAGCTGCTCCGCCTGCGAGCGGACGACGATGCCCGCCAGGCGCGAGAGGCCACGGAGCGCGAGGCCCTGCGCCAGCGCCACGAGGACCGCCGCCGCCAGCGCCACGCCCGCCGAGCGGAGGTCCTCGCCGCGACGGACCTCACCGAAGCCACCCGCGCGGAGGCATTGCATGCGCTCGACCAGGAGAGCCGGGGCGACAAGGCGGAGAAGCGACGGTGGGACGCGGCCCAGGAACAGACGCGGCGCGACCTGGCCCCCCGCCGCGCGAAGGCCGAGCGACGGCTTCGGGCGCTGGATCGGCTGCGGCGCATCGTCTCCCGCGGCTTCATGAAACAGCTTCACGACACCTACGCCATCACCAACGCGCGAGGAGAGACGCGGCCCCTGCGCACGCTCTACGCCGGAGCGGAGCCGCCCTCCGGAGCCGGAGACTGCGCGGGAGCGAAGCTGCTCGCCCATGCGTTCGCGCACAGGCTCCAGCCGGTGGCGCTCGCGGAGTTCTGGTGGGGCACGCCGCCCGCGTCCGGAGGCCGCATCCAGGGCGCCTCCTATCCCGCGTGCCGGGACAAGTGCGGGCCCCTGCTGCCCTTCATGCTGGAGGGACTGGAGGTCTCCGCGCCCCGGCTCTTCGTCCCGCCGCCCGCGCCCACGCCGGAGCTGTCCATCATCTTCGAGGACGCGTGGCTGGTCATCATCGACAAGCCCTGTGGACTGTTGTCGGTGCCGGGCCGGGACGCGGCGCTGACGGACTCGGTGCTCACGCGCCTGCGCGCACGCCACCCCCACGCCACGGGCCCGCTGCTCGTGCACCGGTTGGACCTGGACACGTCCGGGCTGCTCGTCGCGGCGCTGGATGCGCGCACGCATTCGGCGCTGCAACGCCAGTTCCTCCACCGCGACGTGGACAAGCAGTACGTGGCGCTCATCGGCGGGCCGGTGCAAGGAGCGTCGGGCACCATCACCCTGCCCCTGCGCGTCGACCTGGACGACCGTCCCCGACAGATTGTCGACCCCGTGCACGGCAAGCCCGCCGTCACGGACTGGCGGGTGCTCCACCGCGAAGCCGGTCGCACGCGGGTGGCCTTCCACCCGCGCACCGGACGCACGCACCAGCTCCGCGTCCACGCGGCGCACCCCCTGGGACTGGGTGCGCCCATCGTGGGGGATCCGCTGTACGGGCACGCCGACCGCCGCCTGTTCCTGCACGCGGAAGTCCTCTCCTTCGTGCACCCGGCGACGGGCGAGCGCGTGTCCTTCACCCGCGCGGCTCCGTTCTAGAAACGCGGGCCGTCAGTTGACGAGCAGCACCTTGCCCACGCCGCCCTCCTCCGCGAGCTTCTGGGCCTCCTTCGCATTGCTCATCGGGAACGTCCGGCTGATGGGGATGATCAGCTCCCCCTTCGCCACGCTCACCCCCAGCTGCGCCAGTCGGCGCCCGTCCGGATGCGACAGGAAGGTGCGCACCGTGAGGCCCTTCTCCTTCGCCCCCTTCGGCTCGCCCACCACGCTGCCCACAACGCCGCCGTGCTTCACCTTGCCCAGCACCGCGGTGATGGCCTCACCGCCCACCGTGTCCGCCACCGCGTCCAGCGTGGGCAGCTTCGCGACGTCCCTCGGATCATCGAGCGCGACGACCCCATCCACGCCCAGCGTCTTGGCCTCCACCAACTGCTTGAGCCTCACGCCGGCCCAGATCTTCACGCCCCTCGCCCGCGCTGCGAAGATGGCCGCGCGGCCCACCGCGCCCAGCGCGCCGGTGATGAGCAGCGTCTCACCCTTGCTGGGCTGCACCTGCTCTTCAATCAATTGCACGCCCGTCAGCGTCACCAGCGGCAGCGCGGCGGCATCCCGCAGGTCCATGGACTCGGGCACCTTCGCCCAGGCTTCCGTGGGCGCGACGACCGTCTCCGCGTAGCCGGCGCTCACCAGCCCCATCACCCGGTCGCCGGGCTCGAAGGACTCCACGCCGGTGCCCACCTCGATGACCTCGCCGGACACGTCGCGGCCCAGGATGGCGGGGAGCTTCAGCGGCATCATCGCCTTCATGTCGCCCCGTCGGATCTTCCAGTCCACCGGGTTGATGCTCGCGGCGGTGACGCGGACCTTCACCTCGCCCGGGCCCACCTTCGGCTCGGGCATGTCCTGCACCGCGAGCTTGTCCACATCCCCATAGTCCTTCAGAACGACGGCTTTCATGCAGGCCTCCACAAGTCGGGCGCGGGAAGGAACTCCAGCGACGGGCCAACGGTAAGCACCGGTGAAGGGGGTGCCATCGTCGGCGGGCGCTCGTCCCGCTCCCCTGCCTCCCGACAGCGCGTCGCAAGCGCCAGGAGCAGACGGCGCTCCGTGCGCGGCGGGCACCTGATGCCGGCCTTGCTCAAGACCCGCCGCTCGCAGGCCTGGCCGCTGTGCCTGCGAAAGCCCCAGCCCGCGTGGCGAACGCGCCCCAGCGCCTGGAACGCGAAGCGCTTCTTCCTCACTCCGCCGTCACGCTCGCGTCCCGGACGTCAGGCGCCGCGAGGCTGGAACTCCAGCGCCTCGCGCAGGACCGGATAGGTGTCCTCGGACGCGGTGCTGCCCATGAAGGTGTCGATGTGGCCGCAACCCGGCAGCACGTGGCGCTGGTAGTAGCGCGCCCCGTTCGCCTCGCTCAACCACGCGAAGGTGCGCTCCGTGGACGTGGGCAGGTACGTCTGGTTCTTCTCGCCGGAGATGAACGTGATGGGCCGCTTGAAGGGCGCCGCGTCCAGGTAGTCCGGCGGCCGGCTCTGACCGTAGCGCTGAAGGTTGCCCGCGCGGCCATGGTCGTAGCGCACCGCGTGTCCGGTCCGCGCCATCTGCCCCAGGTGGCGGAACGTCATCAGGTTGCAACGGCCGAACTGCTCCTCCAGCCGCGAGTGCGTCTCCCGGTTGAGCCGGGAGTGCCGGTACAGCCGCCCGTACATGAACGACAGCCGGTGGCACACGGGGCTGTCGCACTCCATGCGCAGCAGGCCCGCCACCTTGCTGAAGGCCGCCTGGAACAGCGGCGTGCTCGAAGCGTCATCCGACGTGAGCGAGTCCAGCCCCAGGTCCAGCAGCTCCGGCACCCGCAGCAGCGCCTTGAAGCGCGTGGACTTCGGCACGTCGTGGTGCAGCGCCACCTGCGACGCCACCACGCTGCGCACATCCGGCAGGTGTCCGGCCGCGAGCGACATGAAGAACGCCGCCGACCCCGCGCAGTGCACCACCGCCTGCACCGACTCCGCGCCGGTGATTTCGCGCATGCGCCGCACCGCCGCCGGCATGTCGTGGTCCGCCGCGTCGTCCAGCGAGAACTGGCGCAGGGGCAACTGCACGCTGGCGCGCCAGTCCAGAAGCCACGTGTCGTAGCCGTGGCGCACCAGGTACTGGACGAAGTTCTCCTTCAGCGTGGGCAGCATGAACATGCCGCTCCACACGCCCGCGCCGTGCACCAGCAGCACCGGCCCCTTCGTGCCGCCCGCGTAGCGCGTGAGCCGCAGCGGGACGCCGTCCCCGGCGAGAAAGTCGTACTTCTCCGCCACCGGAAGTCCGTCCCGCGTCCCGTACTCGGACACCACCCGCAACACCGCCGCGCTGCCTCGACGTTCAAAAGCCATGGGCCACCGCCTCCGCGATGCGCTCGGACACCGCGCTGATGGTCATCACCGGATGGAAACCAATCGACGTGGGGATGACGGAGCCATCCGCCACGAACAGGCCCGGGTAGTTGAACACTTCCCCCTCCTTCGAAACGACGCCACGGTCCGGCGACTCCGCCAGGTGCGCCCCGCCCAGTGAGTGCACCGTGAAGGGCCGGCGGAACAACTCCCACGTCACGAGCGGCGCGAACGTCCCGCCGTACTGTGAGGCCAGCTCCCGCATCGCGCCCATCATCCGGGACACCAGCTCCGCGTTCTCGCCCGCGTAGTCCCACTCGATGTCCAGGTGGTCGCCCTTGAGCCCCATGCGCCCGTTGGCGTTGTCCTGACCAATGGCGAACAGGTTGCTCGTGCGCGCGGGGTCCACCGTGTTCATCAAGGGCTTGTTGAAGAGCCCCTTCGCGAACGCCTTGTGCAGCAGCGGGCCCAGCTTCGGCCACATGGGCGCGGCGAGCCCGCCCAGCGGCCCCAGCACCGGCTGGCCCATGCCCGCGAGCACTGCCGTCGCCGGCCGGTTGAAGGTGGCCGTCACCATGGTGAAGCGAGGCGCCGCGTCGAAGAACTTCATCACCGTGGCCACGTCCGGGCCCACCCACGGGAGGATCTCCTCGCGGCTGCCCTGCAACGAGCCCAGGAAGTCGCCGTTGCCGGAGTAGCCGTAGCCCAGCCGGTCGCTCACCAGCGGCAGCGTGCGGGCCCGGTCGCGGCTGCGCAGCAGGATCTCCACCGTGCCCAACGCGCCCGCGGACAGCACCACGCGGGTTCCCTCCACGGACATCTTCTCCCCGGTGGACAGGTCCCGGTAGTGCACCCGGTAGCCGCCGGCCACGCGCTGCACGTGGGACACGGACAGGCCGGGCCACACCGTGGCGCCCAGCTTCTCCGCGCGCGCCAGGTAGGTGAGATCCAACGTGTTCTTCGCGCCGTGCTGGCAGCCGAACTCGCACTCCGCGCACAGCTGGCACGCCTTGCGGCCCGGCGCGGAGGGCTCCGTCCAGGACACGGCCTCCGTCGGATCAAACGTCTGCCGGCCCATGCGCCGGGCGGCCTGCTGGAACAGGTCGCGCTTGCGCAGGGGGATGGACGCGGGGAACGGCTTCACGTCCAGTTCGCGCGCCACCTTGTCGTAGTACGGCTCCAGCGCCTCGCGGCTGAAGCCCCGGGGCCAGCGCGGGTGGTCGAAGACGATGGGGTCCGGCCGCACGTGCACGTTGGCGTAGATGAGCGAGCCGCCGCCCACGCCGGCCGCCGTCACCGTGCCGATGCCGGACAGGAAGCGCACATCGAAGAGGCCCTTCGCCTGGGGCCGGGACGGCTGGCGCCAGAGGACTTCGTCCGCGCGCGTGACATCCCGGGGGAACTGGCCGGGGGCATAGCGCCGCCCCCGCTCCAGCACCGCCACGGACCTGCCCGCCTGCGCGAGCCTGAGCGCGGTGATGGAACCCCCGAAGCCGGAGCCCACCACCACCACGTCGTATCGCGTCGCCATCCCCACGATGTGCCGTCCTCCCTAGTCGAACTTCGCGCGAGCGAAGACGTCCCAGAGCGTCCCCATGAACATGCCGCCAAAACGCCGGATCGCATCCGCCTGCTTCAGCGGCGACGACGTGCCCAGCACCGAGAACGTCGTCACCTGCTGGATGAAGTCCGGCAGGTGCAGGCGGATGATGCCGCTGGACACCACCGGGCCGGAGCGCTCGTGTCCCCGGCGCACCACCGTGTAGAGCGTGGACGTGTCGCTCCACACGTCGAAGCCCGCGTTGTCGCAGACCTCCTTGTAACCATCCAGGAGGTACGGCTGGCCGTCCACGCCGGTGAAGGGCAGCAGGTACAGCATGCGCCGCTCGTAGAAGCGCTCCGTGTCCACGAAGAGGTTGAACACGCCGTTCTCCACCGCCGCGCCCCCCGGAGGCGTGAGCCCCTTCACGTGGAGCGTGCCCTGCGCGATGCCGCCGTGGGACTCCTGCGCGAGGAAGCGGTCCAGGTTGGGCAGCGTGATGGTGACGACGAACTCCGCCACGTCCCCGGAGCGTTGCCCCGCCCGCGCCGCCCCGGCGTAGTCGTCCGCCGGCACGTGGCCCGGATGCAGGTGGCCCTTCATCCGCTCCGTGAAGCGCAGGCCCACCACCGGCGTGGGCGAGGCCACCGTGCCCCCGGGCGGAATCACCACCGTGCCCAGCGGATCCGTCCCCGGCACCACGGGCGTGTGCGCCGTCTCCACCACCGGCATCATCCGCATGCCCACCCGCGCGGAGGCGGAGGGGTCGGCACGCACGGGCTGCGCGGGCCCCCGCTCCGGCGCCACCCAGCCCGGCGCGTTCTTCACCTTGCGGATGGCGCGCTCCACGTTGCGCTCGGCCACGGCGGCGATGCTGGAGGAAGGGTTCACGCCAATGCCCACCGGCAGCGCCGCGCCGTCGAAGACATACAGGCCGGGGTAGCCGTGCACCTGGCCTTCCGGATCCAGGACGCCGTACGCGGGCTCCTCCGCCATCGCGCAGCCGCCCAGGTTGTGCACGGACACCGGCAGGTGCAGCCGCTCCCACAGCGGGTTGTACGCGGCGCGCGTGCCCAGGGCCCGGGCCACGTCCTCGCAGAGCTGCTCCTGCGTGCGGTACAGCGGCAGGTTCGCGGGCACGTCCCACTGCACCTGCAATTCGCGCGTGACGGGCGACAGCGACAGCCGGCCGTTGGCCTTGTCCCGGCCCATGGCCAGGAACACCGCCTGGAAGCGGCCGCGCTCGTTCTCGATGGAGGCCATCTCCTTCGAACGCGCGCGCAGCACCTTCACCAGCTCCCGCTGCAACAGGTCCGCCGGCAGGCTGAGCGCGCGGTCCGGATCCATGGCGAGCATCAGCCCCGCCGCCTGCACCGGGTGGCCGCCCTCCTGGAAGAGGAACCAGGTCTTGTCCTTGCCCGTGCCCTCCTCCACCACCATGCCGGTGGTGATGGTGGGGCCCACCGCCGGGTCCCATGCCTCCTTCGTGTCGAAGGCGAAGGCGAGGAAGTCCCCGTTGGCCGAATAGCGCGTGCCCAGCCGGGCGCTCACCTCCGGCAGCGTGCCCAGCACATCGCGGTTGCGCAGCAGCAGCTCCGTGGTGTTCACCGCGCCCGCGCACAGGAACACGCGGCGGGCGTCCACGGTGCGTTGCATGCCGGCGGCCGCGTGGTCGGTGTACGTGACGCGGTAGCCCGGTGACAGGGGCTCGATGCGCGTCACCTCCGCCTGCGTGGACACCTCCGCGCCCTGCTGCTCGGCGACGGCCAGGTAGTTCAGGTCCAGCGTGTTCTTCGCGCGGACGTTGCAGCCGATGTCGCACTCGCCGCAGTAGTTGCAGCCTTCCTGCATCACGCCGAACTTGTTGCGCATCGGCTCGCCCGCGGGGGCGAAGCGCACGGCGAGGTTCGGGTGGAAGAACTGGGCTTCGCGGCCCAGCTTCTTCGCCACCTCCTGCATCCGCTTCGTCTTGGTCGGCAGCCCGCGCGCGGAGGTCGTGATCGGCTGCACGTCCAGCATGTGCGCGACCAGGTCGTAGTAGGGATCCAACGCCTCGCGGCTGTAGCCCTCTGGCCACCCGGACGAGAAGACCTCCGCCGGAGGCCGCAGGTGCACGTTGGCGTAGATGAGCGAGCCGCCGCCGTACCCCGCCGACTGCACGATGCTCATTCCCTTGAGCAGCTTGATGTCGAAGAGGCCCTGCCGGTGCTGCCACAGCCAGCCGTTGGTGGGGTCCTCGAAGTCGCGCGGGAAGCTGCCCTTCGGGTAGCGCAGGCCGCGCTCGAGCACGCGCACGGACAGGCCCGCCTGCGCGAGCCGGCAGGCCGCGACCGCTCCGCCAAACCCGGTGCCAATGACCAGGGCGTCGTATGCCGGTGCCATGTTCCCCCTCCGGGTGCGATCCCCAGGAGCAGGGATCAGGAGCACGACCCGGGAGCGTCCTGAAACGGACGACCTGATTCTACAACGGGTCCACCCCGTTTCCTTGAGGCCCCCCTTCCCGGCAGGTCGCTCATTCTCGCGGTGGATCCGGGTATTCCTGGAACAGCGTGCGGATCCGTCTCATCAGGCCGCGTCATCACCACCGGATAGCGGGACTTTCCGTGAAGGCTTGAGGGAGGGCCGGGTGGACGCAGGGGCGGGGCCATGACATTGAAAATGGAATCCCCGTGAAGCAGGGCAGGCAGCCGAGCGGGGGCAGCACGTAGCGGGATGTTTCGAAGGACCCCGGTGCGCGCGGTACCCTCCCCCGATGGCCGGCGAATCCATGAGCACTCCAGGCGTTCCCGACCCGGTACTTCCCTCACCGGAGGGCTCCCCCACACCCGCCGTGGATCCGCTGCTGACGATGCGGCTGGGGGAGTTCATCATCGAGGAGCGCATCGGCGCGGGCGGCATGGGCGTCGTCTACCGCGCGGTGCATCCGCTGATTGGCAAGCACGCGGCCATCAAGGTGCTGCGGCCGGAGCGGATGGCGCGGCGCGAGGAAGCGCAGCTGCTGCTGGAGGCGAAGGCGGTGAACGCCATCCGGCACCCGGGCATCCTGGACATCTTCAACTGCGGCACGCTGCCGGATGGGCGGCCGTACATCGTGATGGAGCTGTTGCAGGGCCGGACCCTGTCGGAGGTCTTGCTCGAGAAGGGGAAGCTGGACGTCGAGCTGACAGTCTGGGTGTTGGATCAGCTGCTGTCGGCGCTGGGGGCGGTGCACCGGGCGGGCGTGGTGCATCGCGACGTGAACCCCGAGAACGTGTTCCTGAGGGAGTTCCTGGACACGAAGCCCACGCTGAAGCTGGTGGACTTCGGCATCGCGCAGGTGCCTCGGGAAGAGTCGCCGGGAGCGAACGGCGCCATGACGGGGACACCGGAGTGCATGTCGCCGGAGCAGATCCGCGGCGGCACGGTGGGGCCCGCGGCGGACCTGTACTCGGTGGGCATCCTCGCGTTCCAGATGCTGACGGGCGCGCGCCCCTTCCAGGGCGAGCACATGCAGGTGATGTTCGCGCAGGTGGAATCGGTGCCACCCGCGCCGTCCACCCGAGCCGAGGGCATTCCTCCGGCGCTCGACGCGCTGGTGCTCCAGTTGCTGGAGAAGAAGCCCGCGCGACGCCCGGCCAGCGCGGAGGCCGCGCGCCAGCAATTGAGCGCCATCGAGGCCGCGCTGCGGACACCTGTCACTCCACCCGTCCAAGCGGAACCGGTCGTGGTGCCGACAGTCGTCCCGTCGGCGGCACCGACGTCGCGTCGCAACAAGGTCGTCGTGGGCGCGGCGGTGCTCATGGCCTTCGGTGTTGGAATCGTGGGGGGACGGGTTCAACACAAGGCCGGCCCGGCTCAGGCGCCCACGACTCCGGCTGTGAAGCGACCGGTCGTGGTGGAACCAGCCCCCGTGCCTCCGCCGACACTGGTCGCTCCGCCTGAGCGTGAGACGACCGCACAGGAGGAAGACAGGCTCCAGGAGTAGGAGCCCCGTCGCCGACCCGGGCCTCGCTGGCGCCCGCGCAAGCAATTGGAGCCAGGTCCGCACCTTGAACAGACCGACCTGGTCGGTCGTTGCGCGTTAAAGCAAGCTGGACCTGGGAAGTCAGTTGCGACCCAATCCGGGTCAACCTTGAGAATTGGAAGCGATGGGAACGCGCGGCTATGGTCTGCGGGCCCCCTCATGAAAACCAACCGGAAGTCCGTTCCCGATGATGCGGGTTCCGTCCCGATGCGACCTCCGTCCTCCGTGAGGTCATCGTCATCCTCCGCCGCCCCCGTCGAGGATCCCCTGCTCTCGTCGCAGGTAGGGGAGTTCATCATCAATGAGCGCATCGGCGCTGGAGGCATGGGCGTCGTCTATCGGGCCACCCATTCCTTGATCGGCAAGCAGGCCGCCATCAAGGTGCTGCGGGCGGAGCTCGTGTCACCGCGGGTCCATGAACGACTGCTGGTGGAAGCCCGCGCGGTCAACGCCATCCAGCACCCCGGCATCATCGACATCTTCGGTTTCGGCACCCTCCCGGATGGGCGTCCGTACATCGTGATGGAGTTGCTGAAGGGACGTTCGCTCGCCGAGTTCGCGCCCACCCGCCAACCTTTGGACGTGGCCACCACCGTCTGGGTGTTGGATCAGATCCTGGCTGCGCTTGGGGCGGCGCATGAAGCGGGCGTCGTGCACCGAGACCTCAAGCCAGCGAATGTGTTCGTGGTGGAGGGGCCCAATTCGGCGCCCACGATCAAGCTGGTCGATTTCGGCATCGCCAAACTGCTGGAGTCCCGAGACACTCCGACGACCCTTGATGGCACCATCCTGGGCACGCCCGAATTCATGGCTCCCGAGCAGATCCGGGGAGGAGAGGTGGGCCCGGCGACGGACCTCTACGCAGTGGGCATCATGGCGTTCCAGATGCTGACCGGCACGCGCCCGTTCCAGGGCGACCCCTTGCAGGTGATGTTCGCCCACGTCGATCGCATTCCGCCGATGCCGTCCTCCCGCGCGGAAGGCATCCCACCGGAATTCGACACGCTGGTGCGCCACCTGTTGGCGAAGGACCCAGCAATGCGTCCGGCCCTAGCGGAAACCGTTCGCCTACAGCTCCAGCGCATCCCGTCTGGAACAAGCTCAGGCGCCCCGAGAATGGCTGCCCGAAGCGCACCTCGCGCGTCAGCCTCGACGGTCGTCACCTCTGGCCCCCCTTCGCGGCAAGACACGATGCCTTTCGCCACTCCGCGAATCGCGAAAGGACATCGCTGGAGGTGGGGAGGAGCGCTCCTGCTCGCGGGACTGGGAGGAGCGATCTGGTTCAGCCGTCCGGCTTCGTCCGAGGTGCCCGCATCCGCAGAGCCTTTACCCAGGCCGGGTGTCCAGGAACACGCGGGCAACTCAGCCGCATCGAGTGACAAAAATGTTCCGCAGCCACCGTCTGTCACTTCCGCCCAACCCGATGGCGTCAGTTCCATCCCCGGCACGGTCCCTCCCACGCAAGAACCGGAAGGAACAGAGCCCGCCAAGCCACCTGTCGCGCACGCGGGAGGAGCACGGCAGTGGAACGTCCCAGAAAAAAAGTCCAACAGGGACAGACCTACTCCGCCTATCGGCAAGGATCCGAAGCCTCCGCTCTCCGAGCCTCCGACCATCGTTTCGCAGCCAGACGTCTCGCCAAACAAGGTAGCCGGCATTCCTGACAATCCGCCGGCGACAGCCACGCGGCCTGTCACCCCACCGACGACCGTCGGGCCCGTCATCAGCGAGCCCGCTCCCATCGTGACTCGCCCCGCGCGTCCAACACTTCCCCAGAACAGCGGTGACGAGCAAAGACTGGCGAAACGCTTGGACAGGTTGTTCGAACAACTCTACGCCCGGAGTCCGGGTGGCAAGCCCCAGGAAAAGCTGCTTGAAGAATTGCTCACGCAGTACCGGAACGCCGCTGGCAACCTCACGGGCGGTGAACGTGCACGCATCAAGGGGGCGCTCGATGAGTGGGAAAAACGGTTCGAGCAAGCCCTGAAGTCCCCAGCCAGTGCCATCGCCTCACTTCCCGAAGCACCGCCTCCCCCCATCCCCACTCCCGTCGTCAAGAAGGCCGCGCCTCCCGACCTGAACAGCGCTCCATCCCCCAGAAGGAGCAATGCCGCTGAGCAAAAACTTGCTGCGCGGCTGTATAGGCTCACCGACGAGTTCAAGCGCCATGCGGAGCCAAATGACCTCTTGATCGAACTCGGGTCGGAGCTACACGGGTTCTACGTCCTCGCGGCCCAGGAGCTGACTGGGAGCGAGCGACAGTCCCTAACAATCAAGATGGATAGATGGGAGGAGAAACTAAAGGCGGTCCTTCGCAAATGACCCCATTGGAGCGTCGTGACTCCTGATTTCCTGGACAGGGTAATATTTGAAAGCATCGGGAACGCAGGGTCATGGCCGGAGCGCAATTCGCCTCATGAGAAACTCGCCCCCCACCCGCGCGGATAAAGGGAAGGCTGCGCGACCGGTCGTCAGGTCCAGCGCAGCCGAGGATCCGTTGCTGGGCGCGCAACTGAGTGAGTTCATCATCCAGGAGCGCATCGGTGAGGGAGGCATCGGCGTGGTGTACCGGGCGGTGCACCCGCTCATCGGCAAGCAGG
Source organism: Corallococcus sp. CA047B (assembly GCF_003612065.1). Lineage (NCBI taxonomy): Bacteria > Pseudomonadati > Myxococcota > Myxococcia > Myxococcales > Myxococcaceae > Corallococcus > Corallococcus sp. CA047B. The sequence continues at coordinate 6,211 of NZ_RAWD01000062.1, read as the reverse complement.
TCGCCATCAAGGTCCTGCGGCTGGAACTCGTGTCGCCGCAGCAGGTGCAACGCCTGCTCGTGGAAGCCCGTGCGGTCAATGTCATCCAGCATCCCGGCATCATCGACATCTTCGGCTTTGGCAGCCTTCCGGACGGACGACACTACATCGTCATGGAGCTGCTCCAGGGACGCTCGCTTTCTGACTTCGCCAACGCGAATCAGCGAATGGACCTGGAGAGCGTGGTCTGGGTCATGGACCAGATACTGATCGCGCTGGGCGCCGCGCATGAGGCGGGCGTGGTGCATCGCGACCTGAAGCCAGCGAATGTCTTCGTGGTGGAAGCTCCGAAGGTCCCGGCCTCGGTCAAGTTGGTCGACTTCGGAATCGCCAAACTGCTTGAGGAAGGTGCGCCCCCACTTACAGCGGACGGCCATGTCATTGGAACCCCGGAGTTCATGGCGCCAGAGCAGATCCGAGGCGAAGCCGTGAGCCCGGCGACCGACCTCTACGCGATGGGCGTGATGCTGTTCCAACTCCTCACCGGCACGCGCCCCTTCGAGGGCGAATCCCTCCAGGTGATGTTCGCGCAACGGGACCAGCCAGCGCCCGCGCCCTCGTCGCGAGCCCCGGGCATTCCTCCTGCGCTCGATGCACTGGTCCTGCACCTCCTGAAAAAGAACCCCTTGGCCCGGCCCCCTTCTGCGGAAGCCGTCCGGGAGCGTCTGCAGCGCATTCCGATGCGCGCGCGCCCCCTTCCGCCCACAAGCAGCCGCGCTGCACTCCAAGCCACAGCCGCCTCGGATGAAGACAGCGCCACCCTCACGACGAAGGAAGCGCTCAACGCCATCCCCAGTCCGCCGAGCCCCGGATGGTGGCTGGCGCCGATCCTTCTGCTCCTGTGCGCAGGAGCCATCACCGCCCGTCCCCAGCAATCCCCACCGGAAATCGACACAGCGATTGGCACTGAAGCCGAAGCGAGCGAGGGGCACAGGACCGTTCGGACATCGACAAGAAGCGTATAGAGGCGAAGTCCCGCCCTGATCAGCGTCCATTGCTGGCGCCCCACCAAAGCCCGCACGGAAGGGAAGTCAGTCGCGACCCTTCATGGGTCATCGCTCCGGATCATCATGCTCCGTAGGCAACGGCAGTCGGACTGTTTGAACGCACCTCGAACGCGTGCTTATGGTTCGCGCATCCGCCCCCATGAACAAGCCCCTCCCCACGCGACTCGATAAAGGGATGAGAACGAAGACGGACGCCCGGTCCAGCGCTCCCGTGGATCCCTTGTTGGGGACGCGGATGGGTGAGTTCCTCATCGAGGAGCGCATCGGAGAGGGCGGCATGGGTGTGGTGTACCGCGCCGTGCATTCGCTCATTGGCAAACAGGCGGCCATCAAGGTCTTGCGCCAGGAACTCGTGTCCCCACAGCAGGTCCAGCGGCTGCTCGTGGAGGCCCGAGCGGTCAATGCCATCCGACACCCGGGCATCATCGACATCTTCGGCTTTGGAAGCCTTCCGGATGAGCGTCCCTACGTCATCATGGAGTTGCTCCAGGGACGTCCCCTCTCCGACTTCCTGGGCGAGAAGAGTCGCATGGACCTGGAGTCCGTGGTCTGGGTCATGGACCAGGTGCTGGCGGCCTTGGGCGCGGCGCACCGGGCAGGCGTGGTGCACCGGGACCTGAAGCCCGCGAACGTCTTCGTGGTCGAAACACCAGAGGCCCCGACGACCCTCAAGCTGGTCGACTTCGGCATCGCCAAGTTGCTGGAGTCGCGTGAGAGCCCCCTCACGTCGGACGGTTCCGTCATCGGCACCCCGGAGTTCATGGCGCCGGAACAGATTCGCGGTGGGACGCCGAGCCCGGCGACGGACCTCTATGCCGTGGGCGTGATGCTGTTCCAGCTCCTGACCGGCGTGCGGCCCTTTCAGGGTGACTCCGTCCAGGTGATGTTCGCGCACCTGGATCGGCAGCCGCCGGTTCCGTCCGCCCTGACTCCGGGCATCCCTCCAGAGTTCGACACGCTGGTGCGCCAGCTCCTGGCGAAGGATCCAGCCGACCGGCCCCCTTCCGCGGAAGCCGTGCGGGAGCGACTGAAGCGCGTCCCGCTGAGCGCAGCGCCCCACCCGCCGTCGTTCTCGAAAGACGACATGGCCCAGGCGACAGCCTCCACGAGCAACAAGGCCTTCACCCCGGAAACACTGGAGGCACTCAAGGCCATCCGCAGCCCGCCAGGCCCTGGATGGTGGATGGCACCTGTGTTGATCCTGCTGTGCGTCGGCGCCGGTGTCTTCAGGCTCCGTCAGGCTGATGCCGTAGCTCCCGCACGGAAGGAACCCCAACGCATCGCCAGCAACGGCTCCGGAGCCGGAACAGTTCATGCGGAGTTGGGCAACACGGGCGCGCCATCGCCGACTCCGGACGAACTCCAGCCAGCCGTCGCCCAGCAGAGCCCTCTACCATCTATTGGAGCTTCGACGACGCCCGCCGAGCCCATCAGCAAAGGCTCGCCGGTCACTCCAGCGAATTCCCACCCAGAGCCCCCCGCGCCCCAGCCGCGGACGAAGGATGCGCAGGCACGGCAGAAACTGCTCCAGCGCGTCACGAGGCTCTCCAGTGAGCTGCACCGCCGGAGTGGGAAGAAGGCGCCCCCCTCGGGCCTGAAAGAGGGGCTGGTGCAGCTCAAGCGCTCTGCCGCGGTGGCAACCACGCGGCAGGACTGCGCGTACATCGACGAGGCACTCGACTCCTGGGAGATGCGCTTCAACCAGCAGCTCCCCTCGCCCTGACACCGGTCGTCCGCGTCAGCTGAAATCCGCCCGAGTTGGCAGTCAGCCACAACCCTGCATGGCTCAGCCCAACGAATCATCATGACCGTTGCGGACTCAGCTCCCGGGATGTTTGAAAAAGACGCGACCGCATGGGTATGGTCCCGCCGCCAGCCCCCATGAAAAGCTCCTCATCTCCTGGAATCGATACCGCAAAAGCCACAGGGCCTGAATTGCGGTCCACCGCTGCGGATCCGCTGCTCGGCACTCAGGTGGGTGAGTTCGTCATTCAGGAGCGCATCGGCGCGGGCGGAATGGGCGTGGTGTACCGCGCCGTGCATCCGCTCATCGGTAAACAGGCGGCCATCAAGGTCATGCGCTTGGAGCTTGTCTCCCCGCAGCAAGTGCAGCGCCTGCTGGTGGAGGCCCGGTCCGTCAATGCCGTCCGGCACCAGGGCATCATCGACATCTTCGGCTTCGGCATCCTCCCGGACGAGCGGCCTTACGTCATCATGGAGCTGCTCCAGGGACGCCCGCTGTCTGACTTCGTCCGCGCGCAGAACCGGATGCCATTGGAGAGCGCGGTCTGGGTCATGGATCAAATGTTGGCCGCGCTGGGGGCCGCGCATGCGGCGGGCGTGGTGCACCGCGACCTGAAGCCCGCGAACGTCTTCGTCGTCGAGTCATCGGGAGTGCCGAGCGTCGTCAAGCTGGTCGACTTCGGCATCGCGAAGTTGCTGGAGTCGTGCGAGAGCCCGCTCACGTCAGAAGGCTCCATCATCGGCACGCCGGAGTTCATGTCTCCGGAGCAGGTCCGAGGCAGCAGTGTGGGCCCGGCGACGGACCTGTATGCGGTGGGCGTGATGCTGTTCCAGATGCTCACCGGCGTGCGCCCGTTCCAGGGCGAATCCCTCCAGGTGATGTTCGCGCACGTCAACCAGCCGCCACCGGTGCCGTCCTCGCGCATTCCGGGCCTTCCTCCGGAACTCGACGCGCTGGTGCTCCAGTTGCTGGAGAAGGATCCCGGAGCACGGCCTGGTTCGGCGGAGGTGGTGCGGGAGCGGCTGAAGCGGATTCCCCTGCGTGCGCCGCCCCATGCACCGTCGGTCCCGAATCGGGACGCCCCTCCCGTGGACGCTTCCGTGGGGGTCGACACCATCACGGCGGCTTCCCAGGAAGGCCCCACGGCCCCTCGCGGGTCACGAAGGCACGCTGCGTGGGTGGGTGGCGCACTGGTGCTCCTGGGGCTGGGAGCCGCCGTCGTCTGGCCGACGCACCAAGCACCTCCAACCGTCGTGGCCACGCAACCTGTGGCGTCGATCGCCGACAGGGTCGAGCTACCAGCAGTCGTCGATGCGGAGCCCCCCACCGCGCCGCAGGCCGTTGCGGCCGCGCCCGCCGTTGAGGTCGCCTCCCCCATCACACCGTCGGTCGCCGAAGCCGCGCCGCCCATGACACCGCCGGCCTTCAGCGAAACCAGCGAGCCTCAGGGCGAGCCGCCATCTCCTGCCGCGCCCGTGCTCACGAAGCAAGCTGCGACGGAAGCTCGCCCCGAAGCGCCCGAGGAAAAGGTCCCCACAGCTGAGCCGTCCGGAGCCGCCAAGTTCGAAGCGGCGCAGGCGAAGCTGACTCCGATTCTCAATCGCCTCAAGAGGCAGATGAAAGAGCGATGGGGAACCGCTCCCCCCAAAGATCTCGACGCTGAGCTGACGAGTGCTTTCGCCGCAACCGCCCGTGCGACCACGGAGAAGCAATGCATCCACATCGAAAAGCAGCTCAAAGCGTGGGAGAAGCGCTTCAACCAGCAGCTCCCCCCGCCCTAACCCCGGTCGTCCTCGTCCTCCTCATCCAGACCCTCGGGTGACTCCAGGAGCCGGCGGGCCCGCTCCATCATCTCCACGACGATCTGCCCGGCGGGCTGCACCGTGTCGATGCGCGACATGCTCGCGCCTCCCGCCGGCAGGCTCATCTCCTCCAGGTCCCCCTGCGTGTCGGGCGTGGGCAGGAAGGAGCTGAACTTCGGCATCACGTACTGCACGTCCAGCACGCCGGGAAACAGCCGCGTCGTCCCGATGGTCTCCGGCTCCGCTCCCGGCGGCGGCACGCGGGACTCGCGCCCCGCCCACTCGCGCACCGCGCGGTTGCGGATCACCCGCATGCGCTTGCCCGGCCACTCCGGACCGAACAGCGTCGTCAGCGTCGTGTCCCCCGCGTCCCCTTCCACCACCCGCTGCTTGTAGAGCGGGTGCGCGTACGCCTCCACCGACGCGATGAGCCGCGTGCCCACCCAGACGCCGTCCGCGCCCTGATGGATTGCCCGCGCCGCGCTGAACCCGTCCGCGATGCCTCCCGCCGCCAGCACCGGCACGTCGTTCGACAACGCCCGGAACTCACGCACCAGCGCCAGCGTCGGTGTGCTGCCCAGGTTGCGCCCTCCCGCCTGCCGCCCCTGGGCAATGAGCCCTTCCATCCCCGCCGCCAACGCCTGCCGCGCAAGCTCCACCGTCCCCGACTGCATCCACACCCGCGTCCCCGCCGTCTGCAGCGCGCGAATCCATTCCAGCGGCGGCAACGTCCAGTGGAACACCACCACCGGCACCTTCGCCGCGACGCACGTGTCGACGTGGTCTCGCGACGTGAAGCCGTGCGGCTCATCCCGGTCGACGATGAAGTCCACGCCATAGGGCCGCTGCGTGCCTGCCTGGATGGCCTTCAGGCGCGCCTCCAGCACCAGCGGCGGCTCCGGCGCGCCGCCCAGCATTCCCAGCCCGCCCGCCTCCGACACGGCGATGACCAACGGCGGCAGCGACACGAACGCCATTCCCGCGCCCACGAAGGGGTAGTGGATCCCCACGGCGCGCGTCAGCCGCGTCTTCAGCGTGTTGCCCTCCAGCACGTAGATGGGCGGAGGGCGCGGCCCGGGCTGTCCGTCACCGTCGGAGGTCCCTTCCGCCAGCGGCTCATCGTCTTCACGGGAAGAAGTGGGCTGGCCAGGTCGTCCGTCGTTCGCGCCGTTCATCGCGTCTCCCGCTGGTGCTGACGTACCGAGCTTTCAAGATTAGCAGCGCCACCCCTTGATTCAGTCGCGACCGGCCAGGGCCGTGCTCACTGGCCAGCAGAGCGACCTCCTCTCTGTCCTTCATTCATCCAGGGAGAGGTCGTCGTGCCCCAGCCCCGCGTCCGTCAGCACCCGGCCCCGCCCGAGCCGCCGCGTCAGGGGCCGGTAGCGCTGCGCCACCATGTTGCCCAGCCGGAAGGGAAGGCCCCGCTCCCGCTCCACGCGCCGGGCCTGGGCGACCAGCGCCTCGCGCGTCAGTCTCAGGGGCCCCTCCAGGCCCACCAGGATGCGGTTGGTGCTGGAGGGCACCTCGAAGAGGGACAAGCCATGGAAGCTCACCTGGTAGGTGCGCACCATCGCGTCGAAGAGCGGGTTCGCCGCCGACTCCCACACGTTGCCCACCAC
>NZ_RAWD01000629.1:0-1765 GCF_003612065.1 Corallococcus sp. CA047B | reverse complement strand
CCCCCATCCGCTTCAACGTGGGCCGCAACAACTCCAGCGGGTGCTTCTCCAGCGACAGCCCCACCGTGTCGTAATCCGCGCAGACCCGCTCGTAGACCCCCATGGGCGGCAACTCCACCGCCGTGCCGTCCATCGCCATCCCGAAGAACAGGTCGTCCGCGTCCAGCGGCCCCAGCGCTTGAATCTCCCACAGCGCCTGCCTGCGCGCGCCGCACACCGACGACAGCGCTCCCGCCAGCGCCAGCCGCGTCAGCTCGTGTCTGGGAATACGCGCCCGCCGCGCCAGGTCCCCCACGCTCGCGTAGTCGCCATCGCGGCAGGACGCCACCGCACGGCCCGCGGTCCCCCCCAGCCCCCGCACCATCCGGAACCCCAGCCGGAGCGCCCCGTCCTCCAACGTGCAGTCCCAGCTGGAGCGGCGCACGTCCACCGGCCGCACCTCCACCCCGTGGCGCTGCACGTCCGCCACCAGCGTGTGCGGCGCGTAGAACCCCATCGGCTGTGAGTTGAGCAGCGCCGCCGTGAACGCCGCCGGGTAGTGGCACTTCAGCCAGCTGGACGCATACGCAATCAACGCGAAGCTCGCGGAGTGACTCTCCGGGAAGCCGTAGTGCGCGAAGCCCCGGAAGTGGTTGAACCACTCCTCCGCCTGGGGGCGTGCGTAGCCGCGCGCCTCGCAGCCCTCCACGAACCGGCCCCGGTACGGGAGGATCCGCTCCTCCGCGTGCTTGTGGCTGAGCGCCCTTCTGAGCCCGTCCGCCTCCCCCGCGCTGAAGCCCGCCGCCACCATCGCCAGGCGCATCGCCTGCTCCTGGAAGAGCGGCACGCCCAGCGTCTTCTGGAGGATGCCCCGCACCGCCTCGCTCGGGTACGTCACCGGCTCCTGGCCATGCCGGCGGCGCAGGTAGGGGTGCACCATGTTGCCCACGATGGGCCCTGGCCGGATGAGGGCGATCTGCACCACCAGGTCATAGAACTCCCGGGGCCGCAGCCGGGGCAGCATGTTCATCTGCGCGCGGCTCTCAATCTGGAACACGCCCACCGTGTCCGCCTCGCACAGCATGTCGTAGACCTTCGGATCCTCCGGCGGCACCGTCGCCAGGGACAGCTCACGGCCGTGATGCTGGCGGATCAACGCGAAGCACTTCGACAGCGCCGTCAACATGCCCAGCGCCAGCAGGTCCACCTTCAACAGGCCCACCGCGTTGATGTCGTCCTTCTCCCACTGGATGACGGTGCGCCCCGGCATCGCCGCGTTCTCCACCGGTACCAGGTCCACCAGCGGCTCGCGCGTCATCACGAAGCCACCCACGTGGATGGACAGGTGCCGGGGCACGCCCTCCAGCTCCTTCGCCACCGACAGCGTCCTCAACACCCGCCCGTCCGTGGGGGACAGGCCCGCCTCCTTGAGGACGTCCGGCGTCACCTGGAAGCCATGCGCCGAGGCCACCCGCGACAGCCGGTCCACCTGATCCAACGACAACCCCAGCGACTTGCCCGCCTCCCGGAGCGCCAGCCGGCCCCGGTAGCAGATGACCTCGCACACCATGCCCGCCTTGTGGCGGCCGTGCTTCGCGTAGACGTACTGGAGCACCTCCTCGCGGCGCTCGTGTTCGAAGTCCACGTCGATGTCCGGCGGCTCCCGGCGCTCCATGCTGAGGAAGCGCTCGAACAACAGCCCCATGCGCACCGGGTCGATGGCGGTGATGCCCAGCGCGTAGCAGACCGCCGAGTTCGCCGCGCTGCCCCGCCCCTGACAGAGGAT
>NZ_RAWD01000628.1:0-1771 GCF_003612065.1 Corallococcus sp. CA047B | reverse complement strand
ACCAGCCGGACTTCCGGCGCCTGCGCTTCAGTGGCGGATGGCTGCTGCATGGGAAGTCTCGCTCCTCCCCCTCCTGTTCCTTCAACAGGAGGGCGACTGCGGTCTCTTCCGAACTGCAGCTGTAGGAGTAGGCGAAGGAGGCCGCCTCATTGCACTGCCTCAGCGCGATGCGTGGCTGGTGGAGAGGATTGAGGACGGGGGATTCCCGCTTGTGTGCAACGGAGACGAGAGTTACCCCGTGACGGTTACGGGGTGGGAAAGCCCGGCACTTCTCAGCCCGGGCGGTCAGTCCCAGTTTGAAGTTCATGCAAAGCTGCCATTGGACGAGTCCGTGCTCGCGACAGCGGCGGCAGTGCTTGAGGTAATGGCGGAGGGCGCGCACTCGTTCTGGGGGCATGCGTCGCCGAAGGGTTACGGCTCGGAGGTCTCACAGCAGATGCGACGCTCGGCTCATGGACCGGAGCGATCACCCCGTGGGCTACCCATGCTCAACCTTCCTGAGAAGCTCCCTGCCCCCGAGATCCCCTGTTTCCTCGGGTGGCTGAACCATTGGTCCGCCGCTGCCGCCCGGGCCATCGGTTTCCCGGATCCTGCTCGCGACACGGAGCTGCTTGCGCGGTCGCGTCGCACGGCCTCGGACGGGTGGATCGTGCAACTGACGGACGCGCCGCTCGATTACAACAACCCTGTGCACCTGGGAGTGCTCAAGCGCACCTATGAGCGCTTTCCGGAGATCGGCGGGCGCGCGGTACCTTGACCCCGCTTCATGAGGAGCCGGGTGGAAGGGCGGGGCCATCCGCCCCCGATGTTCCCCTCCACCCGCTGGGTCCGCCGGCTAGTACTTGAAGCCCAACTGGAGCGACAGGCCGGGGTACTGATCCACGGCGCCACCGGCGATGTACGGGTCGCCCACGTCGGGGTTGAACTTGAAGAAGTAGCGGCGCAGGTCCGCCTTGAGCCGCACGTCCAGGAAGCTGTTGAGCCGGTACGCCACGGACGCGCTGCCGGTGACGGCGCCCATGGACGCGTTGGGGAACCACGTGTCGGAGTTCAGCTCGCCCGCGCTCAGCGGGTGCAGGTAGCCCAGGCGGAAGTTGAAATCGAGCTTCTGCGTCAGCTCCGCGCGCAGGCCCAGCGTCAGGCCCGCGGTCTGGTACTCCACGTTGGGCAGGTCCAACGGACGCTCGTCGTTCACCGGATCGATGCGGAAGGTGTTCATCCCGTACGTGCCGGTGACCTCGAAGCCGTAGCGCTCCGCCTGGCCGAAGGGCATCACGTAGCGCAGGCCCGCCTGGAACTCGCGCGCGACGGTGGGATAGGAAACAGCCCCCGTGCTGCCAGTGGACTTCAAGCCGAACGACTGGTCGATGGCGCCGGTGATGCCCAGCCGCGCCAGCGCGCCCTGCTTGAAGCGCGCGAGCGGATAGACGGTGAGGTCACCGCTCACCTGCGGGGCACCCGGCAGCGCGAAGCCGCCCACGTCCGGGCCCAGCGTGTAGGGCCGCAGCACGCCGAACACGTCGTCCTTGTAGCGCAGCGACCTGCCGAAGAGCCGCAGGCCCAACGCACCCTCCACCAGGGGCGGACGGCGCTCGGTGCCGGCGTAGGTCTGCTTGTCCTCCGGTTCCTTCTCCTTCTCCTTCTCCTTCTCCTCGGGCTTCGGCGTGACGGCCACCGGCTTGCGCACGGGTGCCTTGTCTTCGGTGACGGGCGTCTTCGCGGGCGGCGGAGTCGGCGTCGTGTCCACGATGGGCGTCGCGGGCTTCAGCGG
>NZ_RAWD01000627.1:0-1789 GCF_003612065.1 Corallococcus sp. CA047B | reverse complement strand
GGACGCTAGAAGCCGGGGGGCGGGGTGCGCGCCGCCACCGCCGCGAGCCCGTGGGCGCCCATGCCCAGGAACACCGCCGTCAGCACCGTGCTGGCCAGGAAGCCGGCGACGATGAGGTTCTTGCGCGGGTGCTCGAACTGGCTGAAGGCGTACACGAGCATGTAGCAGGGGATGAGCAGCACCATCACCCCCGTGCCCACGCTGCGGCGGAACGCGTGGATCACCAGGGTGACCGCGCACGCGAGCGAGACGACCCCGAACAAGATGGCGAGTGGCAGGAGCGGCACACCCGCTCCCTTAGCATGCCTTCGCCCCTTTCGCGGCGCGCGGACGCATACTAAGGACGGCCCGCCGCCCACCCGCCGAGGAGGTCCCTCCCATGTCCCTGCTCAAGACATTCCTCATCTTCATCCTGGCCGGCACCCTGCTGGGCACCCTCGTCGCGTCGCTGACGGCCCCCTCGTACATCGAGTGGAACAACAGCACGCCGCTCGCCGCGCAGACCATGTGCAACCTGCCGGAGGTGGTGCGCAGCGTGACCGCGTCGCTGATGCATTCGCAGTTGATGGGGGCGGCCATCGGCGCGGGCGTGGGCCTGGTGGCGGCCATCCTCGTCGCCATCCGGGGCCGCTCGAAGCAGCGGCCCGGCACTCCTCCGCCTTCCGCGACCGTCGCCGGTTAGCCCGGCCTGCCCCCCAGGCAGGCAGCTACTGCTTGGGGATGACGTAGATGTCCGGCGACTGCCCCAGCAGCACGCCCCCGTTGCCGTCCTTCACCTCCACGTTGAGGTGGATGGCCTGGTTCGGGTTCTCGGGGGGCGGCGGCACCGTCCAGGTGGGTGTCCCCACCGTGGTGCTGCTGAACGTCCCCGCCGGGTTCACGGGCACCTGCGACCAGAGATAGAAGATCTCGTCGTCGTCCGCGTCCTTCACCTCGAGCTGGAGCTGGATCACCGTCCCCTCCTCGAACTTCAGGCCGCCCACCGTCGACGGTGAGCCCAGGGGCCGGGGCCCCGCGGTGATGACGGGCTGGTGGTTGGGCGCGTAGCACCCCGAACCTCCCAATCCCAACGCAAGCAAGACGAACACGGAAGAGCGCGACCGGAGCATGGACTTCCCCCTGCAAGGAACGGCCACACCCTAGATCGACCCCCGGAATCCGTACACCCACCCGGGAGCCCCAGGCGGATCATCACTGCACGATGAAACAACCCGGCGCCGCGCGCCCACTGTCGCGCGGCCGGCATCCCGTCGCGCATTTAAAATCCCCCCGCCCAACAAGGCAGGGGGCCATGCGTTAGCGCCGCCCGGGACGCCGCGCGAAGAGCTGGAGCTTGTCCGCGCGGGTGAGCCGCTTGATGGCGGCCTCCCGGCGCAGGGCGGCGCTCCGATCCTCGGCGGGCTCGCTCCACACCAGCGTCACCGGCAACCGGGCCCGCGTGTAGGCCGCGCCCTTGCCGCGCCCATGCGTGGCCAGCCGGCGCTCCAGGTTGTTGGTGGCGCCCGTGTAGAGCGTGCCGTCGCGACAGCGCAGCATGTACACGGTCCAGGCGACAGGGGCGGCTTCGGACACGACGCCCCACTCTACCGCCGCCCGGACCCCGTCCCCGTCAGAAAAGCTTCTGCCTCCGCGTGGGGCGGGCAGCCAGGCGGGCCTGATGGATGCGCCGGCGCTCGTTGCTCCTCAGCTGCGTCTTGCGCACGCGCGCCATCACATCCGACACCTGCGCCAGTGGATCCGCCCCCCAGGCGGCCAGCAACTGTGTTTCGTGCACCACGCCCACCAACCC
>NZ_RAWD01000626.1:0-1803 GCF_003612065.1 Corallococcus sp. CA047B | reverse complement strand
ACTCCGGCAACGACGTCACCTATCTCGTCGTCAATTCGCCCCAGTAGACAGCCCCTCCCCCACGCCCCGGGCTTCCACCTCCACGGTGGGAGCCCGGGTCCGTTCCTGGGCGCTCCCGCCTGATGACGCCAGACACCAGGGACCAACGGCAGTCATCAGGGCGCGGGCCTCCAGGCCCTTCCCCCCTGGGCGCCCTCCAGCAGGACTTCGCGAGCAATCCCAGGGAGTTGGCACGCCGCGGGCGTTCGTGTGGGCCGTGGCACGCCTCCTGCTCTAGCCCCCCACATCAGCCGACGCGGTCGGTTCATCCCCCGCCGACCTGCTTGCTCCGAGGAACATCGCCATGGCGCTCTCCCCCCTCTCCAAGTCGTCCGTTCCCAGCCCCTCCCTCACGCGCACCCAGGCCCCCGAGCTGGCGTCTTCCGTCCAGCGGCCCTCGCCGGTCGCGGCGGATTCGCTGAAGGGCGGCGCGGGGCTGGGCGGCGCGCTGCAGGGCCTGCTGCAGCAGGACGGCTTCGACTCGGTGGGCGGCGCGGCCAAGGGTGGCATGGAGAAGCTGGGCCAGATGCTCGCGCTCCAGGTGCTGGGTGAGCTGTCGAAGATCCTCGGCGGCGAGGGCCTTGGCGGGGCGCAGGGCGGAGTTCCGGGCGCCCAGGGTGCCAACGGGAACACGGGCGTCGTCGGGCCGAATGGCGGCCAGATGGGCCTGGGCGCGGACTCCTTCGACGGCGGCGTGCCGAACCTGGGCGCCCAGGACGCGGCCCTCGACAGCGGCGTGCCGGACCTCGGCGGCGAGGGCGCTTCCCCTGGCGGTGGGCAGCCCGCCGTGGACGCTGGCGGGCCCCCGCTCCAGCAGAAGGCGGTCGCGGGGCCCCAGGGCGCTTCGCAGTCCCAGGGCGCTTCGAAGGGCAAGAACACCATGACCCTGGTCAACGACGGCACCACGCCGATGAAGGTGAACTTCACCCCCAACGCGGGTGACAAGGCGGTGGACTCCGTCACCCTCAAGCCGGGCGAGACGAAGACGGTGCAGTTCCCGGATGGCTGGTCCGGCAACTTCCGCAGCGACGCCGGCGACGGCAAGAACGCGACGCTCGGTGAAGTGAAGTTCGACGGCGGGCACGGGAACACCTACTACGACGTCAGCTACATCGAGGGTCACAACGCCTCCATGACCATGCAGCCGGAGAGCGGTGGCCGTCTGTCGGGCACGATGAAGAACCTGCTGGATTCCGCCCCGGACTCCGTGAAGGCCAAGGGGACGGACGGGCAGGCGTACGGCATCAAGAAGAGCACCACGTCCAACGTGCAGGATCCGGAGGTGGTAGACTTCTTCCGCAAGCACGTTGGCGCGGACCAGGGCTACGTCATCCCCACCGACGACGCGAGCACGCTGGGCAGCAACGACAGCAACCTCGTCGTCCACATGAAGAACCTGGCCTGAGTCCCTCCCCCTAGAGGCACCGTCCCATGAGCGTCCGTCTTCCTCCCAACCTCCCCCGGCCGGGCGTGCCCGCTCGAGGTCTCAAGGAGGAAGAGAAGGCGAAGCCCTCCGAGGGCAAGGCGTCCTCCGGCAAGGCCACCGCGAAGGGCGGCGCCGCGAAGGGCGCCTCCGCGAAGGGCACCTCCGCGAAGGGCGGCGCCCAGGAGTCCCCCGGCCAGGAGGGAACGTCCGCCCGGTCCGGGGAAGCCGGACGTGGCGGTGGCGGAGACGCCGCGAAGAGCGCCCAGCAGAAGGACGGGATGGCCCCCAGCACCCAGCGCGGCGCTGGTGCGGCCGGGTTCGGGGGCACGGTGGAGAAG
>NZ_RAWD01000625.1:0-1808 GCF_003612065.1 Corallococcus sp. CA047B | reverse complement strand
GTGGGGTGCTCTCACTTGGGGGGATGCTCGCCCTCGCCCTTGCCGCCACCCTGGCGGCCGCACCCGCGCCCCGCGTCGCCGCCTCCACCGTGACGGTCCTCCACGTTCCGCGTTTCGACCAGCTCCAGGGTCTGACCGCGTTCATGACGCGAGCGGGGGCGTCGTCGCAGATGCTCAACCCCGCGTCGTGGCGGGGGGAGCTGCACCCGTTCCTGCCGTTGGACCCGACGCAGCCGGAGTCGTTGACGGCGCTGGGCATCGACGCGACGGGGCCGCTGTCCGTGTCCATCCGGCAGGACGGCCGCCTGGCGTGCACGCGGGTGGCGGACGCGAAGCTGTTCCAGGAGGCGTCCGCGAACGTGCTCGCGCGCAACGGCGACGTGAAGGCGGGCACGGTGAAGGGCGTGACGACGCTGCGCGCGCCCACGGGCCTGGGCGGCTTCGCGGGCTACGTCATCAAGGGCCAGGAGGCGTGCGCCTTCGCGAGCACGGACACGGACGACTCCCTGCGCAAGGAGGCCACGAAGCTCGTCACGAAGGCGCCGGCCGCGGATGCGCGAATGGGCGCGGTGCCCGGCGTGCTGTACGTGGCCACACAGCAGGGCGTGGTGGGCCTGGACGGCACGGCCAACGGGCTGAAGGTGGAGGGCACGGCGACGAAGCTGCCGCTGCCGCCCTTCCAGGCCGGGGGCACGAGCCCCTACGGCGCGATGGCGCCCGCGGGCCTGCTGTTCTCCCGCGCGCAGGTGGCGCCCACGGGCGTGGCGCAGGCGGCGGGGTCGGTGCGGGACGCGGTGCGGATGGTGTGTCCCACGTGTCCGGCGGAGCAGGTGCAGGGCATGACGGACGCGCTGGCGAAGCAGCTCACCGGGCACGTGCTGTTCGCGGTGGACTCGGTGCAGGTGAAGGGCTCGCTGCGCAAGCCGGAGGTGCGCTTCTTCGCCGCGAAGCAGGCGCTGGCGGCGGAGGTGGTGGACGCGGCGGCGGTGAAGGCCGCGCTGGCCCCGCTGGGGCAGTTCCCGGGAGCGAAGGCGCTGACGGACGGCTACTCGCTGGAGGCGAAGGGCGGCAGCCTCTACCTGCGGCTCAAGGGCAAGCACCTGGTGTTCGGCAACGACTCCGCGGTGACGCAGACGGTGATGACGTCGCTGCCGGAGAAGGGCGCGCCGCTCACCCGCGCGGTGGACTTCACGTTGGATCCGAAGAAGCTGGCGCGAGGCCTGTCCCAGGTGTCGCTGATGGACGTCATGGGGGATGAGACCCTGGCGGCCTTCTTCGGAGCGAGCACGGAGCTGGGCCCGCTGCTCGCCAGGAGCGAGCGCATCACGGGGTGGCTGGACAGCGCGGCCAATGGCTCACACCGCTTCTCGGTGAACTGGACGCTGCCGGAGAAGCCCTGACCGCAATCCCAGACACGGAAGCCTGCCTGCGCACGACCTCCGGAGGCCGTGCTACCGGGGCTCCACGGACTCAATGGCCCGCGACAGGCGCACCGTGAAGGTGGTGCCCACCTCGGCGGTGGACTGCACCCCGATGTGGCCCCCGTGGGCATCCACGATGGACTGCACGATGTAGAGCCCCAGGCCCACGCTGCGGCCCGCCGTGTCCACCTCCTCCGTGCCCCGCTGCAGCGGCTGGAAGAGGGCCTTGAGCCGCTCGGGTGGAATGGGCGCGCCCTGGTTGTGCACGGACAGCACCACCGCGTCGGCCTCCCCGCGCGTCTCCACCAGGACCGCGGTGTCCTCCGGGCTGTACTTGAGCGCGTTCGTGATGAGGTTCTGCACCACCTGCGACAGCCGGTCTGGATC
>NZ_RAWD01000624.1:0-1823 GCF_003612065.1 Corallococcus sp. CA047B | reverse complement strand
CCCTCGAGCGCATCGCTGTACCCGTTGGGCGGGCTGCATCCGTGCTGGGGGGCGGGCCCGGGGCGGCCATCCTGCTTCAGCGGGCCAACACGGCCACTCCGTTTCCTGGCCCCGGCAAGTGGGGGCCTGCCGAGGAGTCGATGTCCGCGCGATCCCGGCGCTACCAGGAGCAGATCTCGGGGCACTCGGCGGATGAGGCCTACTGGGTCGGAGGCGTGGGCAAGAACAGCGGCGGCGTGAAGTTCGACGGGTTCGTGGACGGCGTGCTACGGGAAGCCAAGGGGCCGGGCTATGCGAAGTTCTTCGAGGGGCTGGAGCCCAAGGAATGGTTCAAGAACTCGGGAGCCCAGGGGTTGATTGATCAGGCGAGACGACAGGCCGAGAAGGTTCGTGGCATGGGCATCTCCGTCCGGTGGCATGTCGCTGAGAAGTCTGCCGTCGATGCCTTCCGCGAACTCTTCAAGCGCGCTCGTGTCGAGGGGGTCGAAATCCTCCACACTCCTGCGCTCTAAGTCGAGGACCTCATGACCGTGACCTATCCCGATACCTTCTTTGCAGGAGCCTACTGGGGACCTCGCAAGGAGTCTCCCGAGGAGTGCGCTCGTCGCACAGCGAGCTTTCTCAACCTTCTGGCTGAGTGTGACCCGTTCCTCTCCCACTGGTACAAGCCTGCGAAGTCGCGCAAAGACGCGCGAAAGCATCCGCTCATGCCGCCGGATGTCGTGACCCTCACCGAATTGTTCCGACGTGGGGCCAACCGTGAGCGAGGGGGGCCGGCCATTGAGCCACTAGGCTTTGGCTTCTGGTTCGACAATGGTGGAGCCGGTCGTGACTGTGCGGACCTGCGCATCTTCTGCGGTGGATACTCGGAAGCGGTTTCCAACTCCTGCTTCTTGTCGCTCCCCAGCCAGGGAGCGAATGCGGAGCGATTGTTCACGGCCCCCGCATTGGCTCGCGTGGTGCGCAGCATGGCGGTTGCTTGGGAACCCGATTGGGTGGCGGCGATGTCCCGCACACATCGGGATGAGGACGACAAGGATGGCAAGGCCGACAAGTGGCTCGGCTGGGTGACCTACCTCTCTCGTCAACAGGGCACCGTGCCGCCGCTCCCTGCCCCCGTGCGCATCGAACCCGTGGAGGACCGGGGGACGCTGATCATCCTGACCCCCGAGCGCTTCACGGTGGCCAACCCCGAGCACACCGCGCTGGCGCGGCACGTGCGCGAGCTGCTGGCCGGGGCGGGTCTCATGCAGCCCGCTTCACCCTGACCGTCAGGACCTGCGTCCCTTGTCTGTGGGGGGGCGCGTGGGGAGCGGCTGGAAGAGGACGGGACGCAGCGACCGGGCGCCTTCGCTTCGGTGGACCTGAGGGTGGACCATGCGCGTTGAGGCCTTGTTGTTGTGCATTGCGATGGCCGTCACCGGCTGCGCGGGGCTGACACCTGCGTCCAACCAGGGGCGGAGCCTGAGCTACACGCCACGCGAGGCCAACGGCCCTGCTTCAGCGCCGCCGGGTGATGCCTCTTCCCAGGTGTCCGCCGCCCCGCCACGGTTCGTTACGGGCTCAGAGAAACCGGTACGGCTGCACCGTCGCAAGGGCGCTCGCGAGGTGGCGACGGGCGCGAGCCCTGTTCGCGCGACGGTGGCTCCTCGTGGCGACTCAAATCCCGGCATGCAGGCGGATGCCTGGGAGAAGTTGCTGACGGCGGCGGGGCTGGAGGAGTGGGATGAGCGGCCGCTGTCCGGCGGTGCCCTCTCACCCAGGCAGGCGACGCGGCTGCTGTCAGTGTTTCTGGGCAAGCCGGTGACGCTCGGCACCTTCCC
>NZ_RAWD01000623.1:0-1832 GCF_003612065.1 Corallococcus sp. CA047B | reverse complement strand
CGCGTCCCCACTGCCCCCGCGCATCGCCCCGCTGGCGTTGGACCTGGGCAACGGGCGCGGCCTGTCCATGGACGCGGAGCGGCTGACGTTCCAGGGCCGCGCCGGAGGCCCGCCGCTCGACGTGGCGTGGTCGCGGGTGCGCCGGCTGGAGTGGCGCACGCGGCCCTACGTGGAGGCGCTGGGACTGCTCGCCTTTTCGCTGCTGGGCCTCTGGGCGTTGGCCCCCGCCATCCGGGGGATGGCCGTGGGGGCTGGAGTCGTGGGCCTGCTGCTCGCTGCCCTGTACCGCCACCATGGCCTCACGGTGGAGGTGGAGGGCGGCGCGCGGTTGCAGTGGCCGCTGGGCATGGCGCTCCGGGGCTCCGCGCGGGAGGCCCGGCTGGAGGCGGCCCGGGTGGCGCTGCTGGAGGCCGGACGCGCGCGCGGCGTGCCGGTGGCCGGCCCCGACGCTTGACGGAGGATCGCGGGCGGGTAGGGTGCGCGCCCATGTGGGCGACCTGGAGTGCGGGGAGTGCGTGCCGGCTGGCCCGGACGGGCGTGGTGGTGGCGGCGGTGCTGGCGTCCGGGTGCGGCTACCGCTTCAGCCCCTGGGGCTCGTCGCTGCCGGAGGGCGCGGGGCAGGTGTGCGCGCCCATCTTCGTCAACGAGACGCCGGAGCCCACGCTGGAGAACCTCTTCACGCGCTACCTGCGCCAGCAGCTCATCCAGGCGGGCCGACTGGCCAGCGCGCCGGACTGCACGGCCACGATTGAAGGGGTGGTGCTCAACGTTGGGGCGTCCCCGACCATCATCGCCAACAACTACCGCGTCTACACGACCGTGCGCCTGCGCCTCGTGAAGGAGGGGCAGCTGCTCGGGGAGACCGTGGTGGCGGGCACGGAGGACTACCTCCAGGGCAGGGGCAACGTCCTGGAAGCCGAAGCCAACCGTCAGGCGGCGTTGGCACGCCTGGCGGAAACGCTCATGCGGGATGGGTACGACCGACTGGCCAGCACCTGGTGAGGACCGGGAAACCCGGTCCTCAGCCCAGGGCGGGGTACGACTAGGCCGACTTCTTCGCGGCGGCCTTGGCCAGCCGGGAGATGCGGCGCGAGGCGGTGCGCTTGTGAAGGACGCCCTTGCTGGCCGCCTTGTTGAGGGTCTTGGAAGCCGCCTTGAGCGCGTCCGTCGTCTTCGTGCCGTCCTTGGAGGCAATGGCCTCGCGGGCGGACTTGACGGCGTCCTTCACCGACGTCCGGACGTTCACGTTCCGGGCACGGCGCTTCAGGGACTGGCGGTGACGCTTCTCTGCAGACTTGGTGTTCGCCAAGGCAATGCTCCAGCGGAAGGCAAGACAAGGAAAAAGAGGGGCCGTCCTTACTTCGACGCCCCCTTTGCGTCAAGGCACGCGTGCAAACGCGATCAGGATTTCCGGTTCCGGAAGGCCTTGAACGGCACTCGCGAGGGGCCTGACGCCGCCCCGCGGGGGAGAATCAAACCGACGGGGGCGTGTATTCCCACGTGAGCCCGGCGGGGTCCTGGAACCGCAGGCCCTCCTCGGAGCCCGAAACGATGCTGTGGGGATGCTGGGCTTGTAGCAGGTCCTTCAACCGGGCAACGGCGGCCGGCGAAGGCGCCTCCAGGGTCAGGGTGACGCCGGACGACGGCGGGGAAGCCCTGGCGCCCGGCGTGAAGACGAGCCCCAGGCCCGCGCCCGTGTAGGCCGCCGTGCCGTCCGGAGCCCCGGTGGGCGTCCAGCCCAGCCAGGAGGCCACCGGGTCCCAGAAGGCCCGCTGGGCCGCCACGTCCGGCACCGGCAGGCGCAGGGTGGCCACGGACGCGCGGGGCAGGTG
>NZ_RAWD01000622.1:0-1841 GCF_003612065.1 Corallococcus sp. CA047B | reverse complement strand
GGCGGGTTGTCCGCCCGGGTCGTGGGCGGAGGAGGCGCGAGGGGAGGGGGCGCGCTCACGACGGGGACCGGCGGCGGAGTCACGGGAGTCGAAGGCCGCAACCACCAGCCAAGTCCCACGGCCCCGAGGATCAACGCGGCGCTGGCCACGATGGGCAGCATCCGAGACTTGGGCTTGCTGTCCACCGGTAGCGTCGAAGGGCCAGGGCCGGCGATGCTCACCGGGGACACGGGCTGTCCCTGCGGGCCCGCGACGAGCCCTCCGAGGCTGCCCGGCACGGCCTGCTGGCCTCCGTAGCTGCCCGGCGCCGCCTGCTGCCCACTGAAGCTTCCCGGCGCAACCTGCTGCCCACCAACGCCAACCGGCGCGATGTGCTGTCCCGTCACGTGGCCCGGAGGCTGTCCACCCATGTTCCCGGGCACGGCCTGCTGGCCGCCGTAGCTGCCCGGAGCGACGTACTGTCCGGGGAATCCGCCCCCCGCGTAGGACGGCCCCGCGACGCCTCCCTGGGGCGCCACCGGGAGGGCCACGCCCGAAGCACCCACGACTCCCAGGTTGGAGCCGTTGGACGGCATCTGCGTGGCGCCAAAACCCATCGTGTCGCTCGGCGCGGGGGACTGGGGCTGCTGCCCGTAGTGCGCAGTACCGCCGCGCGGCGCCATCGTCGCATCGAAGCCGATGTCATCCGCGTCCGGACCGAAGCGGCCCGTGACCGGCGCTGGCACCTTGTTCACCGGAGCCATCGTCGCCCCCATCGACGCTGCATCGTCCTGCGGCATGGAGGGCAGGGCGATGCCGGAGGGAGGGGCGATGCCGGAGGGAGGGGACGTGCGTGTGAACGTCCGGGATGCGCGCATCTCCTCCGTCTCCGGAAGCGACTGGAGCGTCGTGCCCGTGAGGTCCGCGATGAACGCGCCGACGTCCGCGTAGCGGTGGTCCGGGTTCTTCTCCAGCGCGCGCGCCACCGCCGCAGCCACGTTCGGCGGCAGCTCCGGCATCAGCGTGGCGAGCGACACCGGCGGCTCATGCACCACGCGGTAGATGATCTGCGCCAGCGAACCTCCGCCGAACGGCGTCATGCCGGAGATCATCTCGAACACGATGCCGCCCAACGCGAACAGGTCCGTCCTCGCGTCGATCTGCCGGTTGCGCCCCTGCGCCTGCTCCGGCGACATGTACTGCGGCGTGCCGATGAGCACCGCGTCCTGCGTCTGCAGCGTCTCCGACGACATGACCTTGGAGATGCCGAAGTCGAGCAGCTTCACCCGCTCGCCCACCACGCCGCCGGAGTCGGTGGGCACCAGGAAGATGTTCGCCGGCTTCAGGTCGCGGTGGACGATGCCCGCGCGGTGCGCCGTCTGGAGTGCGGAGCCCATCTGCCGCGTGAAGGAGAACACCTCCTCCAACGACAGCCGCCCCCGCCTGAGCCGGTCCTGGAGGCTCTCCCCGCGCAGGTACTCCAGCACCAGGAACGGGCTGCCGTCCTCCAGCGTGTCGAAGTCCAGCACCTCCACGATGTTCGGGTGCCCCAGCCGGGAGGCGATCTCCGCCTCGCGCCGGAAGCGCACGTGGACATCCGGGCTCACGCTGTCGCCCGTGCGCAGCACCTTGACCGCCACGTGCTTGCCCGGCAGCCGCAAATGCTGGGCAAGGAACACCGACCCCATGCCGCCCCGACCCAACACGGAGACGACTTTGTAGGTGTTCCGGAGGACCGAATCGATGTGCAGCTCACCGTCAGCCGAGCGCGTCATGGAAGAGGGCGTGTCCTGATGACAGAAGGGTGCGAAGCACCAGCGAAACGGGCTGCCACGCTAGCACGCCCCACCCGCCAGGACGCG
>NZ_RAWD01000621.1:0-1851 GCF_003612065.1 Corallococcus sp. CA047B | reverse complement strand
GGGCGTGGGGCTGCATGAAGGGGAACGCAGGGTAGCCCAAGGACCCGGGGCGTCCACCGTTCCGTACCCGCGAGGGGGGCCGAAGCCCCTTCCAGGCGACGGGACTCCTGGCCGCCAGTCCGACGGGGGACCAGGGGCGGCCCTCCGCGCGGCGCTAGAGCGACTTCAGGAAGGCGAGCAGCGCGGCCCGGTCCTCGGGAGGCAGCCGCACGTAGCGGGCTTGGGAGGGGGCTGCCTCGCCGCCGTGCCAGAGCACGGCCTCCTCCAGGTTGCGGGCCCGGCCGTCATGGAGGAAGCGGGTGTGCTTGTTGACGACCTCCACCAGCCCGATGCCCCACAGCGGAGGGGTGCGCCATTCGCTGCCGGTGGCGAGCCCGTCCGGGCGCCCATCCGCCAGGTCCTCGCCCATGTCGTGCAGCAGCAGGTCCGTGTAGGGGTAGATGACCTGACGGGACACCTCGTCGAAGCCCTCCACCGCCTCCGTCTCCTGGGGGGTGTCGACGTGGCAGGCCGCGCACCCGACGGCGCGGAACACCGCGTGGCCGCGTTGCACCGGGGGGGCGTCCCAGTCGCGCCGCTTCGGCACGGCCAGAAGGCGCATGTAGAGCATCAACAGGTCCAGGTCGTCCGAGGACACCTCGGGTTCGCCGGGGGTGTCGCGGCCCTGCTCCAGGGGATACAGGGACGTGGTGACGCCCATGTCCGCGACGAGCGCATGCGTCACCTGCTGGCGCAGCGTGGGCTGGTTGGCCTTCCACCCGAAGCGGCCCAGGCGGGGGGTGCCGGTCTCCAGGTCCAGCACCCGGTTGGGGCGGCCGGAGACGCCATCGTGGTCCAGGTCCTCGGGGTCGGCCCGGGCGAGCAGCGCCGCTTCGGGGAGGGCCTCCAGCAGGCCCAGGCCGAAGTTGACGGGCGACACGCGGGCGGAGAACCGGGCGCCCTCGCCCAGGGGGCCGTGCACGAGGTCCTGGAACTGGTAGCGGGGCCGCACGAGGGAGTACGTCTCCCCGGAGGCGAACGTGCCGCGCGTCTCCTCGAACTCGACGCGCACGTGGCCCTCGGGGGCGTGGCCGTCCAGGGCGTGGGCGTCCAGCTGGGCGCCGTACAGCGGATGCGGCCCGGTGCCGTCGGGCGCGCTCAACTGGAACGCCAGGGAGACGGGCACGTCGGAAGGGGCGGCCGGGGGCTGACCGCGGCCGTCCTTCACGTGGCAGGTCATGCAGGAGGAAGCGCTGAACAGCGGGCCGGCGGCGACAGGCTTGCCACCGCGAGGCTCGCTCCAGTCGCGGTCGAAGACGCCCTTGCCGGCGTGGAAGTCCGGCCAGCGCGAGTGCGGCATGTTCATGGGCGAGCGCCCGAAGGCGTTGCGGCCCGGATCCGCCACGGTGGTGGCCCCGCCGGACTGCTCCACGGCCGGAAGGACGATGGCGGGCAGCGGCCCCAAGAGCAGGGGCACGGGGCGGCGGACCACGGTGGCCCATGCGGCGCCAACGAGCAGCGCGCCCGCGGAGATACCAACGATGGACCAGGGCACACGCATCGGCATCGGGAAGTATTGCACCTCTCACGCCAGCCCCGCTGCCCTCGCGCCCCACCCGGGAGCGGGCATGGCGCTCCCGGCCGCAGTAGCGCGCGAGGTTACAAAGGGCGCCGGGGTTGTATCAGCCCACGCCACAGCCTCCCCCTCCGGCCAGGGCAAAGGCATCACCCACGGGTTTGCACGTTCCACGGCGAAGAGGTAGAGGCGCCGCCCTGGCGTCTGCTCCACCTCCAGGGCGGAAAGCCGGAGCGGAGCACGGGCGGCAGCGCGCACACGCTGCGCCTCGCAGAGGATTCGCAGCCGAGTCCCCT
>NZ_RAWD01000620.1:0-1860 GCF_003612065.1 Corallococcus sp. CA047B | reverse complement strand
GGGCTGTGGGGCACGCGCTTCACCGCGCACGCGCGCGTGTATCCGCTGGGCGTCGCTCGCTCCTTCTTCCTCCAGGGCGGGCTGACCTATCACCAGGGCCGCGAAGCAGACTCCGAGGGCGACTCGCTGTCCGTGCGCGTCACCCGTGATGCCGCCCGCACCGCGAATGCCACGCTGGGCTACCGCGCGGATCTGGGCACGCGCGGATGGCTCGCCTTCGAGGCCGGCTGGGCCTTTCTGGTGCAGGGCGTCGAGTTCGCGAGCCTTGTCTCCGCGCCCGCGCCGCCCGTCTCGCGCGGGATGCAGGATCAGCTCCGCCAGCTCTTCGCGACGCCCTTCGGTCCCCAGGCGCTGGCCGCGTTCGAGCAGACCCGCAAGGCCGGGCTGGAGCCCGTTTACGGCATCTCGCTGGCGGACCGCGAGCGCATGCGGCAGGTGGTGGAGACCTTCAGCGCGGTGGCGCAGGACCGCGACCGCGCGGAGCTCATCCTCTTCAGCGCGACGGTGGTGTCCTCCCTGGGCTCCAGCGCCATCCTGCTGTCCCAGGACGGCACTGACGCGCGGCTGCAGGGCTTCGGCACGCTGGGCGTGAGCCTGCTCTTCGGCAGCCTGGACCTGCTGCAGCAGTTGCGTCGCGAGGACCCCGCGCTCCTCCTGGAGGAGTTCAACGCGTCCGACGCGGATCCGGCGGCGGATCCAGGCCGGACCATCGCCCGCGTGGACTACCGGCTCAACCGCTTCCTCGCGCAGGAGCGGAAGATCCGCCGGCAGCTCGCGACGGCGGGCTGGCTCTACGTGGGCGCGTCCGTGGTGATGTTCGGGCTGGCGGAGCTGCTGCGCGTGACGGACAGCGACCCCCAGGTGGTGGTGGATGGCGAGCGCGCCGCGCTGCTGATGGCGGTGAGCGGCACGTCCTACTTGCTGCGCGCCCACTACACGCAGAGCGCCACGGAGCACCTGGTGCGCCAGTGGAACTCGGACCCGGAGCTGCGGCGGCTGCCCCGCGTGTCCGTCGCACCCGTCCGGGGGGGCGCGATGCTCGCCGTGGGCGCTGCCTTCTGAATGAACATCGCGTCGGCTTTCTGGCTGTTCGGGCTCCGGCCCTGGAGCCCGACGACAGGGTAGGGTCGGCGCCATGTCGATCCCTTCCTTCACCACGTACCCTGAACTCGAGACCGGGCGGTTCCGCCTGCGGCAGCCCCGGTTGGAGGACGCCGCGGCGCTGGCCGTCGTCTACGGCCACCCCGAGGTGTCGCGCTACCTCCTCTACGACGACTTGGGGAGCACGAAGGCCACGAGCGAGAAGTTGGCGCGGGACCTGGAGTCCGCGAAGCGCGGCGAGGGCTTCCGCTGGGTGCTGTGCGAGCGGGGGCAGGACGTTCCCCTGGGCAGCGTGGGGCTGTTCCACTGGAACGCGCGCGACCGCAACGCGGAAGTGGGCTACGTGCTCTCCATGCCCCTGTGGGGCCAGGGCGTGATGAAGGAGCTGCTGCCCACGCTCCTGCGCTTCGGCTTCGTTCAGATGGGGCTCCACCGCATCGAGGCCCGCCTGGACCCGCGCAACGCCGCCTCGATGCGCGTGCTCACCCGCGCGGGCTTCCAGCCGGAAGGCGTCCAGCGGGAGAACTGCGCCGGGCCCGGTGGCTTCACGGACACCGCCCTGTTCTCGCTGCTGGAAGGGGAGTGGCGCCGCGACAGCTCCTCCGACGCGCCCTGAAAGAATGAGTGTCCGGGGGGCTCGCTGCCCTGAGCCCAGGGCGTCACGGCGCGGAACCGAAGAGGGGTGCTCGGGCTGCACGGAAATCATAGGGTGGGCGCTTCCAGGACAACCCATGACCGCCCGCCCGCTCCCCCTCGCCG
>NZ_RAWD01000061.1:0-33754 GCF_003612065.1 Corallococcus sp. CA047B | reverse complement strand
GGGGTGGCGCGGCGCACGGGCGCGCGCGGCGGCAGGGGTTCGGAGGGAGCGGGTTTGAACGCCGCTTCGACCACCGGCTCCGGTCGCTCCTCCACGGTCACAGGCCGGGAGAGCCACCAGACGCAGAGGAGCGCGCACAGGCCCGTGAGAAGGGCGGCGCCACCGATGAGCCACGAGCCCGTGCCGCGGGACTCTCGCGAGGGCGTCACCCGCGTCACGCCATCGGAATCCGTGCGACGCTCAGGGCCAGACTGCGGGGAACGCATGTTCTCGGGGAGCCTCCGGGGCGCGTATGCTACGGAAGCCGCTCGCTCCGAAGCAATGCGCAGGCCGCCACCCATGAACGTCGACGCGTCCGGCCCCTTCCCCGTCCACGCCTTCACACCCAGGCTGCGAGCCCTGGGGGCCCTGTTGCATGCCGGGGCCCTGGGCACGCTCTGCTACTTCACCGTGCTGCTGTTCCGGGACGTGCTCGCGGGAAGCCAGGAGACGCAGCCCGGCCCGCTGGCGACAGGGCTGGCGGTCGGAGGGCTGCTGCCGCTCATCGCGCTGCGGCTGTTGCACCTGGGCACGCGGGCCACGGTGACGGTGCGTCCCGAAGGGCTCGTGCTCACGCAGCCAGGGGGCGCGCACTTCGAGATTCCCTTCGAGGCCCTGGCGTCGGTCCGCCCGTGGAGGCTGCCCATTCCGGGCCCCGGGCTCACGCTGATGCTGCGCACGGGGCGCGCGTTCGACTACGGCTTGGAGTTGCAGGACCCCGTGCCGCTGCTCACGGCGATGGGGCCGCTGGGCGAAGCGCGCGAGCATCCGCTGGTGCGTTACGCACAGGCGCGAAACGCGAAGTGGCGCAGGCGTTGGTACGACTGGCTGCTGAAGTACGGCCTCGTGCCGGGGGTGATCTCGGGCATCTTCTTCCGGGCGCACCAGTACATCTCCTTCGGGGGCGCCTTTGGCGAGTGGCAGATGTACGGGCTCAAGGCGTACCTGCTCACGTTCGTCCGCACGTGGCTGCCGGTGTTCCTGGCCCTGCTGCTGTTTGGCTGCTTCTGGAGGGCACTCGTGGAAGCGCTGTGTTTCGGAGCGGCCTGGCTGGGGCCCAGGTGGGCACGCCACGTGCGCACCGGCGCGGAGTGGACGTGCCGGGCTCTGTATTACATCGCGCTGCCAGCGTTCCTCGCGATGCGCCTGCTGGCCTGAAGGATTGGAGGCCGAATGGCCCTCCTGGTAGGTTGTGCGCGTGCTTCGACCCCTTCTGCTTTGCGTCCTGTTGGCCTCCGTGGCTGGCGCCAGCGAGCGCGAGAAGAACTTCGTGCGTGCGCTCATGCTTTCCGAGCACCCGGACGATGGCACCCATCGCGTCTACGTGAAGAGGCAGGTGGTCACGACGCTGCGGTTCGAGAAGGCCGTGGATTCCAGCAGGACGAAGATGCTCGGCTGGGAGGGAAGGCTCGAGCCGCTGGCAGTGGTCCGCAACAAGGTCATCCTGGAGCCGCTCCACGACCTCAACGACGAAGAAGGGATTCCGCTAGTCGTGACGCTGGTGGACGGGACTGCAGTGCCGTTCCTCCTGCGGCCGCCAGCTTGGGAGCAACAGGAGCGGCCCGACCAACAGGTCGACGTGTACAAGGACCGTGAGGGCTACGCTGCCATGCACGCGGCGCTGCGAAGGGCGCTCCAGGAGAACGGCACCCTCGCCGAGGAGAACCAGCGCTACCGCAAGGAGGAGACCTCGGAGGACCACGCTCTGGCCGCGCTCCTTGTCGCGGGAGCTGTCGCGCAGACGCCCTTCATGATTGCGAGTCGCATCAACGGCGAGGATGGCGACACCAAGCTCAAGGCGACCGTGTTCCGAGGCAAGGGCAAGGCGGCGGTCGTCCTGACCATCAAGAACGTTTCAATGAAGCAGGGCTGGAGCATGAAGTCGGCCCGGCTCCTGAGCGTTTCGAGCGGGAGGGAGAGCACCGTCGCGGTTCGTGCGACCCGTCCTTCGATTGCTCCGGGTGAGTCCGGTGTGGTGGCTTTCGTGGCGGACAAAAGCGCCTTCATCGAAGACGGCAAGTTGACCTCGGTGTTCCTGGAGTTGTACCGGCAGGACGGCCTTCGACAGGCGGTCGTTCAGCTAGATCCAGATCTCGTTGCACAGTAAGAGCGCGACGTATGGCCTCCACCAAGCTCGCGCTCCTGGGCTGCGCAGTGCTGCTCTTGATGTCGTCCGGATGCCCTGGCGCCGCCACACGAGGAGTGGCCCTTCGTCCCGACGGAACGCCAGGGCCTGAGAAGTGCCCGGAAGAGGCACGCAAGGCGATGAACTACTTGCGGCTGTTCGTCGGTGCCTCCGCGTGGATCCAGCTCGACGCGAATCAGTCGAGCAGCCCGCTCGCGCTGTATGAAGGCTCGATTGAAAGCGTGCTCGAAGACGACCTCGGCCCTCTGGCGGCACCGGCCCGGCTCTATGGCCGGGTCTGGACCAGTGGTCCCCAGGCGGTCATCCGGTACTACGCCGCCCAGCCCCTGGATGGAGGGGCTCAGGTTCCCATCTGCGCGGTAGCGCGGCTGGGCATCGGGCAGCTCCGGAAGCTGCCAGACTCCAAGCCTGGAATGGCCGTCCTCGGAGCACCCAGCGCAGGGGTCTACATCGTGGATGAGTTCAGATAGCACCCTCCGTGGACTGGTCCCTCATCTGGGAGGCCACGGACCTGCGCATCTCATCTCGCTCGGTGGGCGGATCATCCCGCTCACACGAAACCGACCCAGACAGAGCAGACATGATTCCCGAAAAGATCTACCTCATCGACCGTGCACCTCAACTGGTGAAGGCGTGGGCTGAAGCCTTCGAGGCGTTCGACTTCGTCTCCGTGGTGGAAGGGGACTTCTTCTCTGTTTCCGCAGACGCAATGGTCAGCCCGGCCAACAGCTTCGGCATCATGGATGGAGGGCTCGACCTGGCCATCCGGGACACGCTGGGCCTCCTGGTGCAAGACGCGGTGCAGAAGGCCATCGTGGAGCGGCATCACGGGGAGCTTCCCGTCGGGGCCGCGGAGGTCGTGTCCTCCGGCGACGCGCGCTGGCCCTTCCTCGTGGCCGCGCCCACCATGCGCATCCCTGAAAGCGTCGCGCAGACGGTCAATGCCTATCTGGCGTTCCGAGCCATCCTGCTCGCGGTGAAGCGACACAACGAAGCCGCCGGAGCGCCCGTCATCCGGACCCTCGTTTGTCCGGGCCTGGGAACCGGCATCGGGGGGCTCGAACCGAGACGGTGCGCGGCACAGATGCGGATGGCCTTGAAGCAGGTCCTCGGCCCCGCGCGCATCCCATCCTTCCGGGACATCCACCTCGTCCACCGGGCGCTGCGCACCACGTAGCCGGCGGACTCAAACCGCGTCGAACCGCCCGCCCACGATGCCGACGCGCTCCAGCGCATCCTTGATCTCCTCGTCAACGATGATGGGGGGATGCCAGCCCCAGAGTCGGAACACACGCGCATCACCGACCTTTGACGTGTCGATGCGCAACCCGATGACGGACCGATATTCCCCGACCCGGTCTGGCCGACCATCTTCGGGCGTATAGAACTGGACCTCCGCGCTCGCCTTGTCGTCGATACAGCGGACCGTTCGCACCACGTTCATCAGCCAGTAGGGCGCATCCTGCCCCTCGACTTCACAGGGGAAGAGCTGCACATCGTGCGCTGCCAACTCCCGGAACACCTCCGCAACCCGAGCATTGACGACGGGAGCCTGCCCGACTCCGGCGGTGTCAAAGTCCAGTGGCTTTCCAGGATGCCTCACAGGAACACGCAGCCGTTCACTGAACTCCAAGGGGCGGCCGTAGCCGAATACCCAGACATCATCCAGCGCCTGTCCGCTGAGAGTCGTCGGCTTTCCCAGATGCCAGCGCCCAGCCACATACACATCAATTGCCAATCGAAAAAACCTTCGATCCATCGTCTATGCCTCGGGATTCTTCGTAATCAATTTTCGCAGTTTTGTGCCAGCTGTCATGAGGTCTTTCGCAATCTTCGCAAGCTCGTCAACCAACGCACCCCGGCAGTGTCCGACGGACTGACATCCGTTCATGGCTTTCTCGATCCGGTCCAAGACAGCCTGATGGTACTCCTTCGGATGCGGACCTTTATGCCCCTTGAGACGCACCTTGTTCGCGGCGTCATTCAGCGACATCCCGGCCTGCTCGAAGAATTCTTCGTAGCGAGGCGTCCACGGCCCACCTGACGCATCGGACACCTCGTTCTTGTCCGTGCAGATGTGATGCACGTCCCCTTCCGGGTCCCCTTGAATCCCGCCCCCAGGCCCCATCGCGACCGCGGCCACCGCCGTGGGCGCGAGCGTGACGTTCAGCACCCCGGCCGCTGGCATGGACAGGGACCGCACCTCCCCCGAGAAGACCCTCGCCAGCTGGAACCCGCCCTCGACCTCCGCCCGCGCCGCCGCCTGCGCGAAGCCCGGCATCCTCGGCCCCTGCGCGGCCAGGGCGTTCCTCCCGCCCATCGCCGTCAACGCGACGAGGACCAGCACCCGCGCCCCGTTGCTCCCCAGCACCCTTCCGAACCGGTGCCCCACCTCCTTCAGCTCCTCAGGACTCCGGGCCGCTTCGGACTCGTCCATCAACCGCAGGAAGCCCTGGCCCAGGTTCCACACGGGCCCCGCGCCCAGATACGCGATCAACGACGCGGTCAGCGCCAGCGCGACGATCTTCGTGATGGGCTCGGGCATGACCAGCATCACCAGCGCGCTGCCCACCGTCGCGGTGACCATCGTGCGCAGCGCTGCCGGATCCATCAGGTCCTGGATGACGTCCGCGACGCCCTCCCAGACCGTGTCGAACGCGAAGGAGAGCGCCATCATCCGCCGCTCCATCACACCGGACGCGAACCCGCGCCCCAGCAGGCCCAGACACGCCTCCCGCGCCTCCAGCCCCTCGCAGATCCGCTCGGACGTCGTGCCCCGGACGCCATCCACGACGCCGCCCGCCGAAGCCAACAGCACGTGCCGTCCGGACGCCACGTCCAGCCGTGTTTCGAGCACCAACTGCGCGACCGCCTGCCGGAAGGCCTCTTCGTCCACCTCCACCGGAGCGGGCGACGTAGGCGTGTACGCGATGGGCTCTCCCCGCCCCGTGTCCAGATGCACCACGCGCGGCGTCGCGCACCCCACCGTGAGCAACAGCGCGACCCACCAACAGGTCTTCATGAAGCCTCCGGACATGACAAGGCCCCCGACCCAATGACAGGTCGGAGGCCCCGGGCACTACGGATGCGGCATCAACTCACGGCGTCGCGGGATCGAAGTTGGAGATCGTCCAACCCATGCGCTCGTGGCCGAACTTGTTCCAGTCCGGGTTCTTGCCGTTGACGATCTGCGCGTCCGTGTAGCCCGGCGCGGCCGAACCGGAGCCGGAGCCGGAGAAGATGTTCACGCTGATGGTCGAGCCCGTGTACGTCGGGTGCGTGTTGTCGGACTGGATGTAGTCGAAGCTGGTGCTCGCGTTCGCCAGGTGCAGGTTCGCGTCGCGCAGCGTGCTGCGCAGGGTGACGCTGATGCGCTGCACGTACGCGTCCTCGGTCTCACCGGCGCGGTAGGCGATCGCCGCGGAGTCCACCTGGCCGTCGCCGTTGCGGTCGTAGTCCGCCGCCATCATCTCCGCGAAGGAGTCCGCGCACTGGAAGCCGTACTTCGACGCCAGATTACAGGCGCGCCAGTTGCTGCGCGCCAGGAGCGGCAGGAAGTAGGTCTGCTTGTTCACCTTCTGCCCCGTCGCCGAGTCCGTGCAGGCCGTCAGCACGTTGTCCGCGTCAAAGCCGGGGTAGTAGATGTTGGAGATGACCTTGACCTTGGCGCTGGTCGCGTACTGGTTGATGGCCTGCATGCCACGCTCCATGTACGTGGTGCACGCCGTCAGCGCCGCCTGCAGGCCGCTGTAGTTGCACGTGCCCGTCTGGTCCGTGAACGCGCTGCGCGCCTGCAGGTAGTCGTTGCCGCACATCTCGAACATCACGACGCGCGTGTTGGCCGTCTGCATGTACGAGCGCTCGGAGACGATCTTGTTGTTGTAGATGTCGTCCGCCTTCGCACCGGACTTCGTGCGGCGGATGACCTCCACGTTCGTGCCCCACTTCTTCGCCGCGTACTCACCTTCCACCACCGGGGCGCCACGGCGCGCCACGCTGCCGATGCCACCGTTGTAGCCGGCAAAGATGGAGTCGCCGTACGCCACCACCCGGTACGTCTGAGACGCCGAACGGTTGATGGTCCACGACGTGTTCTGGTTGATGGTGCTGGCCATCGCGCTTCCACCCAACGTGGTGGCGGCGAGGACGGCGGCGAGGGACAGCCCGCTGCGACGAACGGACATACCGGCTCCTGAGGAGGTAGGGGGTCTCTCCCCTGCACGGGGAGAGGCGGCGCAAGGTACACGGGTTTGATTCTGGAATCACCACCCAGACCCGAAATAGCTCCACAACCAGCATTACTGGTTGAGCATGAATTCCGCCATGACGCGTCAGAGGAGGGGGTGTCTGTCCTCACGATGACGCGTCGCTCCGTATTGACGCGTTGTTTCATCATGTTTCAGGGCTGGCGAACCCCGTCTGACTGGAAGAATCCGCTGTCTGTGTTTGAGCGGAGGTGAAGAACTTCCCGGTCGGGGTTGCCGCGCCGCGCCTAGACTCTCCGGCCGTGAACCTTCCGGGGAGTGCCCGAGCGCTGGGACAGTGGCTGCTGCTGGGCGGCGTGGTGGGCGGTGTGTGCGGCGTGGCGTCGGCGGTGTTCCTGGCGCTGTTGGAGTGGGCCACGGCGTTCCGGCTGGCACACGGGGCGCTGGTGTACGCGCTGCCGGTGGCGGGGCTGGTGCTGGGCGCGGTGTACGGCCGGTGGGGCGCGTCCATCCGGGGGGGCAACAATCTGGTGCTGGACACGGTGCATGAGGGGGACGCGGTGATTCCCCTGCGCATGGCGCCCATGGTGCTGGTGGGCACGGTGCTTACGCACCTGTTCGGCGGGAGCGCGGGGCGCGAGGGCACGGCGGTGCAGATGGGCGCGAGCCTCGCGGATCAGCTTGCCCACCGCTTCCGCGTGGCGCCGGACACGCGGCGCGAGCTGCTGGCGGCGGGCATCGCGGGGGGCTTCGGTTCGGTGTTCGGCACGCCGCTGGCGGGGACGGTGTTCGGGCTGGAGGTCGTGTGCGTGGGCCGGCTGGGCTACGAGGCGCTCCTGCCCGCGCTCACCGCGGCGGTGGTGGGAGACCTGGTGACTCGGGGGCTGGGCATCCACCACACGGCCTATCCCACGCCACAGGCGCTGGCGTTGACGCTGCCGGTGCTGGGCAAGTGGCTGGTGTTCGCGGCGGCGGTGGCGCTGGTGGCGGTGGCCTTCATTGAAGGCACGCACGGGCTGAAGAAGCTGCTGGAGCGCCGGGTGCCGTGGTTGCCATTGCGCATGGCATTGGGCGGCCTGGGCGTGGTGGCGCTGTGGAAGCTGGCGGGGACGGACGACTACCTGGGCCTGGGCGTGCCCGGCATCCTGCGCGCGTTCCAGGACGTGTCACTGCCGGGGGACGCGTTCGCGTGGAAGCTCGTGTTCACGGTGGTGACGCTGGGCGCGGGGTTCCTGGGCGGTGAGGTGACGCCGCTGTTCTTCATCGGGGCGGCGCTGGGCAATGTGCTGGCGAGGCTGTTGGGATTGCCGGTGGACCTGGGGGCGGCGGTGGGCATGGCGGCACTGTTCGCGGCGGCCGCGAACACGCCCCTGGCCCTGTCATTGATGGCGGTGGAGCTGGTGGGCGGCGCGGTGCTGCCCCACGTGGCCATCGTCGCCACGGTGGCGTACCTGCTCACCGGGCACCGGGGCATCTATCCATCGCAGCGCATCGCCCGGAGGAAGCTGGGCGGGCCGCTGTTGGACCGGCTCGTGTCCCTGCGGGAGTTGAACGAGGCGCCACGCAAACGCTGAGCGTCTGAAGACAGGAAACTCCAATAATCATAAGGGTTTGAAATATCCCTCGGCGGGCTTATCTATTTACCCACCCCGTCATGGCGCCTCCTGACCGTCCCTTCGTCGCTGAACTGCTGGAACGCCTTGGGCGCCTGCGCGCCATGCCTCTGGAAAAGTTCGAGAAGCACTTCGGTGCTTCGCCGCCTGCCCTGTGGCGACAGTTCAAGGACGGGCTCAAGACCCTGGGCGAGCAGAGCCAACGCATCGAAGAAGCACCCAAGGCCGAGCAACTCCGAAGCCGCAGCCTGCCGAACCTGGGTTCATCCATCCCGCTCTACAGCGTGAACGATGCCGGTGACTTCTGGCAGGCGGCGACACTCCACCTCCTTGCCACGGGAGGCTGCTCGCTCGAGTTCAGGTTGGGAGGGGAAGAAGCCTTCGAAGGGCTGCCCCCCTTCCTGGAAGAGATGCGGCCGCAGGGATACATGGGGCGGAGCTTCCGTGAGCGGCATCCCGACCTGGGCCTGCCTCCGCGCACGGAGGACTGGAGCAATGATCACGTGATCATCGCCCTGGCCCGGCGCGGCGAGGACTGCGTGGGAAACCTCATCCTGGGCCAGGAGTCCTTGAGCCGCCATCTGGGCCAGGTGCTCAACGAGATGATTCACGGCAGCGCGGAGGTCAGCCGCGACAGCTATCCAAAGAGGGTCCACACCTTCCTCGCGGAAGGCTCGGGCTCCTCGGCCGCGGGCGAGCAACCCAAGTTCGTCATCCGTGGAGGAGGCCGCCATCTGCTCGTGAAGTTCGCGGACGCAAGCTCAGGCAGTGCCGGGCAGCGCTGGCGGGACCTGCTTGCGTGCGAAGCCCTGGCATTGGAGGCGGTCCGCGCGGCGGGATTCGACGCGGCACAGGCCTGGTGGTTCGACCTGGGAACGTACCGGTTCCTGGAGGTCGAGCGCTTTGACCGGGTGGGCGTCGGAGGGAGGCGCGCCATGATGTCCCTGCGGGTCATCGACAACGAATACGTAGGTTCGGGCGGTAACTGGACCGACGTCGCCTTGCGCCTGCTCGCCGACCAGCGCCTGTCCCCGGAGGATACCCGCCGGGTCCGTTGGCTTGACACCTTCGGGCAACTGATTGGCAACACCGACCGGCACCTTGGCAATGTCTCCTTCTTCTCGGGCATCGAGGAGCGCATGTTTCAGCTCGCGCCCATCTACGACATGTTGCCCATGGTCTTCGCACCCGATGGCGCGCACCTCGTCGAGCGAGCTTTCCGCCCCGCGCCGCCGAATGCCAACAACCTGGATGTCTGGTCGGACGCAGCCCGTCACGCACGGGCCTACTGGGACACGCTCATCGCATCCACGGACCTCAGCGAGGACTTCCGCCAGCGCTGCGTCACCTGCCGCGATCAGCTCGCGGAACTCATCGCCCGCGTGCCGGTGAGCTGACGCTACGGCACCGTCAGCGCCGTCACATCCGCGCGCCGCCGCAGCTCCGGTGAGGCCACGCGGAACTCCGCGGGCAGCATGCGCAGGATGCGCTCCCGGCGATACCGGGCGCTCGCCAGCCGCTGCTCCAGGGCCAGCTTCTCCGCCCGGGCCGCCTTGTCCGGGCTCCCGCCACGCAGGGACAGCGCGGCCAGCCTCCGGGACACCTCCTCCACCTCGCGGTCGATGAGCACCGGCTGGATGTTCCGCTTCGCGCGGGCCTTGCGTCCGGCGGCGTTGTTCTCAATCCACACCGGCAGCACCGCCACGTCCGCCAGCGACACCTGGGCCCCTGGCTCTGCGCGCGTCACCCCCACGCGCAGCAGCAGCGAGTCCCGCTTGTCCCCGTCCGTGCCCGACCTGCCCGGCGCGTGCTTGTAGAACCGCCCCTGGTTCGCCACCAGGTTGCCCAGCGAGTACGCGATGAGTCCCCTGCGGCCGGACTTCGTCGTGTACGCCTCCAGCGGCTGGAGCACGTGCGGATGGTGCCCGATGACCGCCAACGCCCCGGCCTCCAGCAACGCCTGCCCCAGCGCCCGGTCCAGCGGGTGCGGCGTGTCCGTGTACTCGCGCCCCCAGTGCCCCATCACGAACAGCGCGTCGCACTTCGCCGCCGCCGCGCGCACCAACTCCAGCGCCTCCTTCTCACTCAGCCCCCGCCGCGAGGCGTGCTCCGGATAGGGCACCAGCGCCACGTGCGGCGCGTTCGCGTCCTTCGGGTTGCTGAAGCCATTCAGGCTGCGCGTGAAGGACAGGAAGCCCAACCGCACCCCGCGCACCTCCATGAACGCCGGCCCCCAGGCCGCGTCGCGCGTGGCCCCCGTGCCCGTGTGCCGCAGCCCCACCGCGTCCAGGTGGCGCAGCGTCTCCACCATTCCCTCCACGTGCTGGTCGCGCGCGTGGTTGTTGCCCGTGGACACCACCTTCACGCCCGCCCCCACCAGCGCCTGCACCATCGCCGGCGGCGCGTTGAAGACCAGCTCCTCCGTGAACGCCTTGCGCTCGTCGGTGACCGGCGTCTCCAGGTTCACCACGCCCACGTCCGCCGTGCGCAGCACGTCCGACAGCGGGCCGAAGACGTGGTCCCAGCCCTCGTGATTGAGCGACGGCGCCGCGCCTCCGCCCGGAGGCACCGCCCCGGTGCGCGCATGCGCCCGCGCCACCGACTTCACCTCGCCGTGCGGAATCACATCCCCGCCAAAGACAAGCTCCACACGCGCGGGCGCGGCGGCCACCCAGGACGGCACCAGCCACAACAGGAGCGCGGACACGAGGCCCGCGCGTCGCCTACCCGCCGCCACCGGACTCCCTCACCCCGATGATGACCTCGCGGTTCCAGGGGTCGCGCCGGGTCGTCGCGGGACACCCCGCCTCCCGCATCCACGTGAGCCAGTCCTCGCGGCGGAACAGCCCGAAACAGTGGCGCTCCTGAGACATGCTCACCGTGCCATCCGCTTCACGCAGCAGGTACGCGAACGCGGTCTCGAAGGTCTCATCCTCCGGCTCCGGATCCCACGTCCACATCAGGTAGCGCATCCCCCGCCCGTCCGGCGAGTCATGGCCCCCCGACTCCGTGACGGGCTCGAAGGTCTCCCGCACGAAGTCCGGAATCAGCACCACCGCGCCGCCCGGCCGGCAGTGCGCCACCGCCGTCTGGACCGTCGCCCGAGCCGAGTCCCGATCCGCCGCGTACATGATGGCGTCGTGCACCATCACCCGGTCGAACGTGCGCCCCAGCCGCAGGGACGTCATGTCCCCCACCCGGTGCTCGCACTCGGGATTGACGGCGCGGCTCACCGCGACCATCTCCGGCGCGCGGTCCGTCAGCGTCAGCCTGAAGTGTGTCTTCAGGTGGAAGGCCAGACTTCCACCGCCCGCGCCCAGCTCCAGCATCGTTTCCGCCGGCCCTTCCGCCGCCGTGCGCAGGATGCCGAGCAGGTCCTCCGCCTCCTCCACGTACTCCTCCGGAGGCGAGAACAGCGGCCACCAGGAAGCCAGGTCGGTGTAGAGCTGGGGCTCCTCCAGCGGAGGAGGAATCACGGTGCGCAAGGCCATGGAGGTCTTTCTCGGGGACGGTCCGGCGTTCTACCGGACCTGGATGGCGTCCGCGACGACGTAGGTGCCGGCCGTGACCCACCGGCTCAACTGGACCTTGTTCCAGCCCGCCGGGAAGCTCCACGTGCCCAGCGTGTTCCACCGGGCGCCGTTGAGCTGCTGGTTCACCTTCACGTTCGCCAGCTGCGTGCCCGCAGCGTTCACGACGATGAAGGGCGCGGCCGTCGAGCGGTCCGTCGCCGCCGTCCACCACGCATCCACCGTCTTCGTGCCCGCCGCCGACAGGTAGAACCAGAACGTCGCCGGCTCCGACACCGCAGCGCCCGGGGACACCAGGTAGCTGCTGCCGTAGTAGCCCGCCACGTTCGTGGACGACGCCCAGCTCGAACCCGTCAACTGGATGTAACCCTTCGCTTGGTCGTTGTTCGCGTTGTTGCTGTCCACCACCAGGCCCGTGGGCGTGCCCCCGCCGGACGTCCACAGGTACGTCACGTCCACCCAGTCGTTGTTCGTCATCCCCAGGTCCAACCAGAACGTCCCATCCGCCAGGTCGATGCCCGCGGGGTTCGCCGGCCGGCGCCCGAATTGATCCAACCCGCCGTTGAAGCCGTCCTGGTACGCCGCCTGCGCCTCCGGCTTGCCCTGCGGCAGGGTCTTCCACATCTCCCGCACGCTGGAGGGATTCCAGTAGTCGTCCTTCGTGTTCCAGGGCCCCACGTCCCACACGGACGTCGTCGTGCACTTCGCCGTCTTCGAATAACAGACGCGCACCTGGTACTCGGAGCCCCCGTTGGACGCGAGCCCCCGCCGCGACGGCAGCGCCACGAACCGGTCGTTGGTCTTGATGACGTGCCCGTTCGCCGTCGTGCCACCCACCAATCCCTCGCGCGTGGCGTAGACGCGGTAGCTCAGGGGCGCCAGCGTCTGGAGTCCCTCCTCCGCGCCCGTCCCCTCGCGCCAGCCCTCCAGCCCCACCTCCCGCACCACGGGGCCCCGGCCGCGCTCGTCCGCCACCAGCGCCAGCCGCACCTGCACCTCCGTGCCGGAGCGGGGCAGCAGGACGGCCTCGCCCTCGGTCCCGGTGCGCCACTCGCTCCAGGCCCCGCCAGGAACGCGCACGCGCACGTCCACCTCCACGCCCATGCCCGGGGACTGCGTCGCCTGGATGCGCGGACGGAACGTGTCCACGGGCTGCTCCAGCGTGCGCGCCGGGAACGTGAAGAGGCCCGTGAGCCGGCTCAACCCTTCGGGCCGGCGCATCACCGCGTTGGGTTCGTACAGCAGCCCGTCCCGCGTGCTCACGAGTTCGCCCGTGCCCTCGCCCGTGGACAGCGCCTCCGTCCAACGCTGCGCACCCTCCTCCGCGCGCTGGGCGTCGGGACCCGGGGACGGCGCCTGCTCGGCCACCGCGACGCCTTCCGCGAACACCGCGCCCAACATCACCGTCATCAGGGTGGACCGCCACGACGCGCGCATGCCTGGACTCCCGGGAAGGGTAAAAAACGTTTAGACGGATATAATTTAAAACCCGTCTTTCCCGGTTCTCAAGAGCCGCGAGGTGAAAGCGAGCGTCGGGGCCTCCTGACCCACTGCATCACGGCGCGTCGCAGAGCTGGTACCGCGTCGGGACGGTGCATCCCGCCATGGCGCAGTCCGGCGACTTCGCGTCGGCCTTGTCCTTGGCGATGACCTTCTCTAGTTCCGCCTGGGTTCCAAGGCATTTGACCTGCGGTTCGGCGCCCCCGCAGCAGCCGCACCCACAGGCGGTGTACCCCGGAGGCGCGGGAGCGGCGGCGTCCGGAGCCGGTTCGGAGACGGCGGACGCCGGAGCCTGCGCGGTGGCATCCGGGGCCGCGGCGGTTTCCGTTCGCGCGGACGGAGAGACACACCCCACGCACAGGGCCAGCATCATCGGGACAAGCATTCGCATGTCCCGGACGATAGCCGAAAGACTTCCGCTAGCCCGTATACGACTGGATCCAGGGCACGTAGGTGAACACGTTGGCGAACACGGAGAACGTGTCGCACCGGCTGCTGCCGTGCCAGCTCAGAATCCCATACAGCCGCCCGCCCCAGACCAGCGGACCGCCGTCGTCGCGCTGACAGACATTGGTGTTGATGTTGGGAGGCGTCGCGCACAACTGCGCGCTCGGGACATGGCCGCTTCCCACCAGCGCCTGGCAGTTCGCCGGACCGACGACCCTCAGGCTCGTGTACTTGAGCGCATTGGACGTGGGCCCCGTCTGGGTGGCGCCCCACCCGCTCGCCGTATGCAGCCCCAGGGGTGCGGGCCCGACGGGCAGCGCCAGGGGCTGCACCGCCGCCGACAGGTTGAAGGGCTGCGCCAACTGGAGCAGGGCCACGTCATGGAGGGCCTCGAGGGCGACGTAGGACGGATGCACGACCTTGCGGACCACCAGGCGCACCTGCTCATCGGCCTCCAGCGTGCTCAGCAGCAGGTCCCCCGCGATGACCCGGATGGCACTGGGAGCGATGCCCTCGACACAATGGGCCGCGGTGACGACCCAGCCTGCCTTCGTGAGCGTCCCACCACAGGTGAACACGCCCTGCACCATGATGCGGACCTGGTAGGGGAGCTGGTGCCGGGCCGCGACGGAGCCGCCGAGGATCTCCTGCGCCGTGCTCTCCACCGACGGTGAAGCAAGGCCCGCATCGTCCACGGAGCCCCCGCACCCCAGCAGCCCCATCAGGGAAAGTCCCGCCAGCCACGCTCGCCGCGTCATGCGTCCTCCGTGTCGGGCCAGGGCCCGGAAACCGTGTTGAAAAAACCCGGGCACCCATCCCGCCACATCCCCGGCCGGGAGGCCTGGATGGGCGCCCGGCACGGCATCAGTAACCGGTCCGCACCTTCACGGGATGCCCGTTGTCTTCATAGACATTGCCCGTGGACGTCTGCGCGAACGTGCTGTCGAACACCAGCGTATAGGACTCATCCGGATTCGCCGGGGACGCCGAGCCCCGGTCGAACCTGTTGCGCAGGAACGTGCCTCCACCGCCGGACGCGCCGCCGCCGTTGATGCAATACACGCCACCACCGAACCAGTTGTCTTCAATCTTCAGGCCCGCCGAGGGCCCGACGATGGTGTTGATCATCATCGCCGCGATCTGCTTCTTCGGGTTCGGCGTGGGCAGCGTCCCCATCGTCGGGTCGTGGTAGGCGGAGAAATTGGAGCCAATCACCTCCAGCCCGGTGCCCCCGTGCGACTGGAGCACGTCGTTGTGCGTGCGCGAATCCGTGCCCGGGTGGTTCGGGTCCGGCGAGAAGTGCACCAGGTCGTGGCCGTAGCTGCCCTGGATGGACACGTTCACGGGGGTGTTCGCCGTCGCGGGCGCCACGGAGAAGGCATCCACCACGCCGGACACATTCACCCGGTAGGCCGTGTAGTTGCGCATGCCGATGCCGTTCACCCAATAGGTCGGGTTCGCCGCGCGCACGGTGGTGTATTCGATGCGCGCGTTCGTGCCGCCGGTGCCAATCTGGATGATGGAGCCGCCCCCCGTCATCGCGGGCCCGCCGTCCACCACGCAGTTGCTCACCACCGTGTTGGCCGCCTTGATGAACACCCGACCGTGGACAACGGTGTCCTCCAGCCGCTGCCCGGCCGTGCTCAACGTGACGTCGCCGTTGATGACCTTCGTCGGATAGGCGCGGATGACCCCCGCGCCGGTGTTCGCCGCCGTCGGCTTCGTCTGACGCAGCACGAAGGTGTCCGCCGCCTGCTCCTGCGCGGCGGGGGCGACACCTTCGGCCTCGGGGGAAACGCCCTCGCCACAGGAGAGGAGCAGCAGCGCGGGGAGCGCACGAGCAATCTTCATGCGACGAGAAGACGTGAATCAGCTCTTCCCGTCAACCAAGAAAATCGTGTATAGAATGTTTATACGGACGTCTCGTGGCGCGCTACTTGGTGCCGAACAGGCGGTCTCCCGCGTCTCCCAGGCCCGGCAGGATGTAGCCGTGTGAGTCCAGCTTGTCGTCGATGGCGGCGGTGAAGACATGCACGTCCGGGTGGTGCTCGCGCAGGTTCGTCAGTCCTTCCGGACAGGCCAAGAGGCACACGAAGCGCAGGCTTCCGGGGCGGCTGCGCTTCACCCGCTGGAGCGCGGCCACCGCGGAGTTGCCCGTGGCGAGCATCGGGTCGCACACGATGACGTCCCGGTCCTCCAGGTCGGCCGGCACGCGGTAGTAGTACTCCACCGCGCCCAGCGACTCCGGGTCGCGGTACAGGCCGATGTGGCCCACGCGCGCGGACGGCACCAGTTGCAGCAGCCCGTCCAGGATGCCCTGCCCCGCGCGCAGGATGGGCACCAGCACCAGCTTCTTGCCGTCCAGCGCCCAGCCGGTGGTGCGGGCCATGGGCGTTTGAATCTCCTCCTCGCGCAGCTTCAGGTCGCGCATCGCCTCGTACCCGAGCAGCAGGGAGATCTCCTCCAGCAGCGCCCGGAAGGACGCCGTGCTCGTGTCCGTCTTGCGCATCACCGTCAGCTTGTGTTTCACCAGCGGGTGATCCACCACCGTGCAGTTGGGGAAGTCCATGGGTTCTCCTCGCGCCGCCCGGGGCATCCCGGACGGCCTGTGGGCCTGCTCGAAGCGCTGCCTGTCTGCTGAAACTTCAGAACACGGTGCCGTCGCTGCGCACGCGGATGGGCGGCACCCCGCCGGGGCGCAGCTCCCCCGCCACCCGGCGTCCCGCCGTCCACGTCCCGCCCTGGAGCACCTTCGCGAGCGGCAGCTCCTCCGCGCTCAACTCCAGACGGCCGCGCACCAGCGCCGCCACGCGGTCCAGCAGCGCCACCGTCAGCGCGCGCCACTCCACGATGGGCGCGTCACCGGGGTCGTACACCTCCGTCAGCATGCGCGGGTCCTGGGGCACCAGCACGCCCAGGTCCACGAAGAGCCCGCCGTTGCGGTACTCCGGCAGGCCGGTGAGCGCGTCCAGCTCCGTCACCACCACGCCCGCCTCCGCCAGGGGCTCCACCAGCGAGTACGCCAGCCACTGGGACAACTTGTGGAAGGGCACCAGCGCGTCCGTGCTGTCGGGCGGCCCCAGCGCCGGGTGCGCCCACACGTCGCCCAGGTTGACGCCATCCAACGTCGTGCGGCCCGGCCAGATGGGGCCCAGCACGTCCAGCACCGTGCCCAGCACCTCCGCGGCCCGCACGCTCCGGCGGTGCGCCGCCAGCATGTCGAACAGCGACCCGGGCCTGGGCAGCACGCGCGACAGCTCCCGTAGCAGGTGCAGCCGGCCCTCCACCCCGAACAGCGGGTTGGACGCCGACACCTGGAAGCCGCGCTCCAGCGACTCGCGCGTCATCCGGCCCAGCGCCTCCGCGTCCGCGCGCAGCGGCCGGTCCGGGTCCGACGAGAAGCCTCCCGCCATGAACATCCGGAACGACGCGACCGCCAGCCCTTCCGAGCGCACGTACGTCGCGCCCCCCCGCTCCTGGTAGCGCCACGACGGGCCGCTGCCCGCGTCGAGCAGCACGCTCACCACCCCCAGGTCCACCTTGGCCCGGGCGCGCTCCTCCGGCGGCAGCGGCGCCAGCTTCGCCTCCAGCTGCGCGAGCCGGGACACCCCGCCCGCGTCGAAGTGCCTCCAGCGGCTGTGCACCGGGATGTCCAGCCGGGGATACGCCTCATGCGTCACCGCCAGCACCCGGTCCACCACCGTCGGCAGCCTTGAAGGCTCCACCCGGAAGTACTCCAGCCTTCCGGCCAGCCCCAGGTCCAACACCTGGTGACACCGCTCGCGGATGGCCGCCGGGCTGCGCAGCCACGCCACCGAGGGGGACACCTCCCGCACCCGGATCGCGTCAAGCATCGAGGTCCCGTCCCTTCACCTGCGCCAGCGCCCCCGCGTCCGCCACCGGTCCGCGCGTGAAGTAGCCCGCCGCCTTCTTCGCCTCCATCTCCACCCGCGCGTCGGCTGGAATCAGTCCGTCCGGGATGGGCACGCGCTCCAGGATTTCAATGCCCGAGCGCACGATGGCGTCGTGCTTCATGTCGCTCATGGACACGAAGCGGTGGATGCGCGTGATGCCCAGCCAGTGCAGCACGTCCGGCATCAGCTCCTGGAAGCGCATGTCCTGCACGCCCGCCACGCATTCCGTGCGGTGGAAGTACGTGGCCGCGGAGTCGCCGCCCTCCTGCCGCTTGCGCGCGTTGTAGACCAGGAACTTGGTCACCTCGCCCAGCGCCCGGCCCTCCTTGCGGTGATACACGATGAGCCCCACGCCGCCCTGCTGCGCCATCCGCACGCACTCTTCAATCCCGTGCACCAGGTACGGGCGACACGTGCAGATGTCGCTGCCGAACACGTCGGAGCCGTTGCACTCGTCATGGACGCGCGCCGCCAGCGGGACGTCCTTGTCCGCCAGCCTCGCGATGTCACCAAACACATACAGCGACAGCCCGCCAATGGGCGGCAGGAACACGTGCAGGTCCGGGCGGGTGATGAGCTCAGGGTACATGCCGCCGGTGTGCTCGAAGAGGCCCCGGCGCAGCGCGCCCTCCGTGAGGCCGAAGCGCTCCGCGATGCCCGGCAGGTACCAGACGGGCTCCACCGCGGCCTTCACGACCTTGATGTCGCCGTTGGCCGCGACCAGGTCGCCGTCCACCTTGAGGCGCCCCGCGAGCATCGCGTCGCGTACTTCCGGCATGTTGATGTGGGCCCGGGTGACGGCGATGGTGGGCCGGTAGTCCACGCCCTGCTCGGCGTACGCGCGGAACACCTGCGACGCCACCGCGCCCCAGGGGTCCAGCGACACGATGCGCTTGGGGTCGCTCCACGACGGATACGGGCCCACCTGGGCCGCGGGGGACGTGTTGGTCAGGTCCGCCTTGTGGTCCTGCGGCAGCTTGCCCGCGGACACCGCCAGCGCGCGGTAGATGGCGTACGCGCCCGAGTGCGTGCCGATGACGTTGCGGTTGCCGGCGTCGGACATCGTGGCCACCACGGGGCCGCGCCGCAGCGGCTCCGTTTCGCCCCAGCGCAGGGGCACCCCTGGCGCCTGGAGGTCCGGGTGCGAGGTGAGACGGATGTGATTGACGGGCTTCTTGTCAGCCATGGAAGCGCCCTCCTGTCGGGCGCGGGGAAGTCCTGGAAGGTTTTCGGGGAAGCGAAAGAGGGTCAGCTCATCCACGAGCCGTCGGAGCGCGCGGACCACTTGCGCGTCACCTTCTTGCGGTGGCTCCAGAAGTCGAGGCTGGACGGTCCGGTGATGTCACCGTGGCCGAACTTCGACTCGCCCGTGCCGCCGAAGGAGAAGGGCTCGCGTGGCACCGGCACGCCCACGTTGACGCCCACCATGCCGGCCTTCGCGCCCTCCACCACCGTCTGCGCCACCGCGCCGTTGGTGGTGAAGATGGACGCCGCGTTGCCGTACGGGGACGCGTTCTCCACCGCGAGCGCCGCCGACAGCGTGGTCACCCGCACGATGGAGAGCACCGGGCCGAACAGCTCCAGCCGCGCGGCCTCCATGTCCGGCCGCACGGCGTCCAGCACCGTGGGCCCCAGCCAGTTTCCGTGCGTGTAGAGCTCCCCCGTGGGACGCCGCCCGCGGCCATCCAGCAGCACCAGCGCCCCGTCCGCCTTC
Source organism: Corallococcus sp. CA047B (assembly GCF_003612065.1). NCBI lineage: Bacteria > Pseudomonadati > Myxococcota > Myxococcia > Myxococcales > Myxococcaceae > Corallococcus > Corallococcus sp. CA047B. The sequence goes on along the minus strand of NZ_RAWD01000061.1, from coordinate 14,646 downwards.
GCCTTCGCGATGGCCGTCTCCAGCCGGTCCACCGCGCTCCGGTCGATGAGCGCGCCCATGCCCGGGCCAGGCTCCAGCCGCGCGGCGCGCCTGATGATGTCTTCCACCAGCGGCTGCACGTTCCCCACCGCGAGCATCACGCTGGCGGCCATGCAGCGCTGGCCCGCGCAGCCGGTGAATGAGTCCACCACCGCCTGCGGCGTCAGGTCCGGATCCGCGTCCGGCACGACGATGAGGTGGTTCTTCGCGCCGCCCAGCGCCAGCACGCGCTTGCCGTGGCGGCTTCCTTCCGCGTACAGGTGCCGCGCCACCGGGGTGGAGCCCACGAAGGCCAGCGCCTTCACGTCCGGGTGCTCCACCAGCGCGTCCACCGCGGGCTTCGCGCCGTGCACGATGGAGAAGACACCGGGTGGGTAGCCCGCCGCCACCATCAGCTCGCCCAGCGCGCACGCGGTCAGCGGCACCTTCTCCGACGGCTTGAGGATGAAGGCGTTGCCCAGCGTGACGGCGATGGGGAACAGCCACAGGGGCACCATCGCCGGGAAGTTGAACGGCGTGATGCCGGCGACGACGCCCAGGGGCTCGCGGCGGTACTCGCAGGTGACGCCGCGGCTCACCTCCAGGTGCGCGCCGCTGTCCAGTTGCTGGAGCGACAGGGCGAAATCACAGACCTCCAGGCCCTTGAGCAGGCCCGCGCGCCCCTCCGCCACCGTCTTGCCGGACTCGCTCGCGGCCAGGTGCGCCAGCCGCTCCAGGTGTCGCTCCAGGAGCCCCCGGAAGGCCTGGAGGCACTGCGTGCGCTCGCGCAGCGGCGTCAGGCCCCAGTCTCGCGCCGCGCTCTTCGCGGCCTCCACCGCCTGGGCGACACCAGACGCGGTGGTCAGCGGCACCCGGCCGATGAGGGCCCCCGTGTAGGGGCTGCGGACATCTTGCGTCTGGGCCTCGGTGGGAGACAGCCATTCCCCGCCCACGAGGTTACGACAAGAGACAACGCTCTCGGGAAACCGAACCAAGGACACGCGCACCCCCCCGGTGTTGCGTGACGAATTGGCCGCAATGGTAGACGCAAGTCGATGACGCTCGGCAAGCCGGGGGGACACAACGGTGTCCTCGCCTGATCGGAAGCGATGGATCTCCGAATGTTGGTGTGTCGCAAACCCGACCGATGCGCGGGCGGGTGTTCAGCGGCCGTGGGTGCGCCAACGTGCGCGCCGCGCCTCGTCAGGCCTGGGCGAGCATCCGCTGGTGGCGCTCGGACAGGCTGGCCGTGTCGATGCTGCCGCGCAGCTCCGCGATGGCGGTGGCGTCTTCCGTGTCCGGGTTGAGGCCCAGCGACATGGCCTCCAGGTACAGCTCCAGCGACAGCAGGAAGCGCGAGTCGGCGGTGAGGGGGTCCCCCTGCTCGCGCATCAGCTCGCCGTCCTCGCGGACCAGCTTCGCGAGCATCCGCACCCGGGCGAAGGTGCCAAGCAGCCGCGAGGTGGACTCGGCATCCGCCAGGATGAGGGTGCTGTACTCCATCCCGAGCACGTCCAGGGACGTCCCCCGGATGAGGGCGCGCGCGTCCCCGTACCGCTTCTCCTTGCGGGCCCGGAGGATGCTGGCGATGGCGGCGACGAACTGCTCGACGGCCCGCTCGATGAAGTCCTTGCGGAGAGACATGGGCTCTGGAGGCTAAGCGCGTCCGGAGGGGTACGCACCTTTCCCACCGATAACACCGAGCCTTGTTACATGTAACCCAGGGGGTCTCCTGTTTTCGCTGCTGACCGGCGGTCAGACGACGGGGTGGCGGCACGCCCTCTACGTGCCACCTCCCCGTGACAGAGCGGCTCAGTCCGCGCAGGGCTCGATGTCCCACGGGTTGTGCCGACGCGAGCCGCCCCTCCGCCAGGATGGACACCAGGCGCAGCGGCCCCACCTCCACCGGGCCCTGGGCCTTCAAGGTGCCGTTCAAGAGGCCTTCGCTCTGGATCCGGAAGCCGCGCCGGCTTCCGTCGCCAGGGCGGTCGAGGAACCCAGCATCATTCCCATCGAGGCAACGACAGTCATTCCCCACTTCATTGGCAACCCCCTCCGCTTGTCAGTGATTGGGGCTCACGCTCAAACGGTGGTCCTGACAATCCTTACGGGGGGCTCATGACAGACTGTCGCGGTTCCCGGGGGCGCGGAGCTTTCCCTGCAAGGAATCACAAGGATTTGGCGGCCGGCACGTGAATTGCTGGATCGTCTGCCCAAAGGAGCCATGCCATGACGACGATGAGGTCTGGGATTCGCGCGGCGGCGCTGATGGGTGTCTGTCTTGTTGGAGGTGCCGCTGGGAGTGAGGAGGTGCGGTTGACCGTCAAGGACACCCCGCAGCCGCTCGCCACCGCGTTGAAGCGTCTGGAGACGCGCGAAGGTTGGGGCATCACCTATGAGGAGCCCTTGAGCGCGGCGGCTGCGGACGGCGCCATCGACCTGACCTATACCGTCACGGAGGAGACCCGGAAGGACGCGAAGCTTCAGGAGCAGGTGCTGACCCAGCTCATCGCCCAGCAAGCGGGACAGGCCGCGCCCCGCTTCCGCCTGACGAGCGCCGGAGGCCTCTGGCACATCACCCCCGTGCAGGGCTCTCCCCTGGACACGCCCATCACCCTGCCCCGCCAGGAACGCCCGCTGGGAGAGGTCCTCCGGGTCCTCTGCGCCGAGGTCACGAAGCACAGCGGAACGCCGCTCGAGCTGGGGCCCACGATTGGACTCCGGTTGGAGACCCCCATCACGTTGGAGGCCACCACCCAGGAGCCCGCCCGCACCGTGCTGGCACGGGTGCTCAACAGCGCATCCCGGCGTGCGGCCTGGACCCTGCGCGGCCAGGGGGCGCAGAAGAAATATGTCCTCTCGGCGCACCGGGTCTTCCGCCTCGCGGGCGACACGCCGCCCTCCACGCCCGCGGAGGGCGCTCCGAAGCAGCCGCCTTCGGGCCACTGACCGGGACGCACGCGGGAGGGCTTCAATGTCCGGGCGCCTTCGCCCGTCTCCAGCACGACCCGAGGTCCCTCGGGGCACCTACGGGCTTCCGGGAGGGGTGTCCTCCCGGTGGAGCCTCGGCTCCGTCGTATTCCTTCGGATCCAACAACCCAACCGGTGAGCCGGCTCCGTATCTATTTCAAGCACGCTTCCCCGTGACCCACGGGTGAACCCAGCGCGTGCGGCCGTCCATCATCCGGGAGAGACACCGTGGGAGCGCACGTCGCGCGGGCACAACTGCGTCCGTCGTCCGAGGCACCGGGCCTGGAATGGGATTCCGGCGCCCCGTCCGCCCTCATCCTGGATGACATCACCGACCCCGCGCGGATCCGCGTCATCCTCACCACCGCGGCGGCCCTGGGCTCCCCTGCCCTGCTGCGACGAGGTGAGACGGTGACGCCGCTGCGGCTCAAGCGCCTGGATTCGGCCACCGGGCGTCTGCATTGGACGGGGCCGACCGTGGACGCAGTCGCCTGCGACATTGAAATCCAGGGTCACCACTGCATCTACCGGTTGCACGTGACGAAGGATCCGCGCGATGCGGACGCGTGGGAGACGCCGCTGCCCTCGCGCATCATCCAGGTGCGGCGCCGAGCCTGGCGGCGTGCGCCCGCGCCCGGGTCGCTGCGCGTGCGGTTGCCCCTGCCCGGGTGGCTCGGCCGGGAGCGCTCGGCGGTGGACCTGTCCCTGGGCGGACTGTCGCTGCGACTGGCCCCGAGCGAGCGCCTCTCCGTGGGTCGGGTGCTCCAGCCCATCGAGCTGCTCACGGAGGACGGTCAGCGTCTGTCATTGCGCGGAGAGGTGCGCCATGTGTCCGCCGGCGCCGATGAGACCTTCCACTGCGGTCTTCAGGTGACACCGCTGACCCGGGACGACGCGGAGCCCTGGCGCGCGCTGGTGACCCGGGCCCTCCATCCGACGACGCGCGCGGATGGCGTGCTGGTGGAGGAGCACTGGCGGCTGTTCAGTGACTCCGGTTACTTCGACCTGGCTGGCCGCTCCTCCGAGTGGTTCGAGGCACGACGCGCGAGCTTCGTGGCCCTGGGGAAGCGGGTCGCGGGCCTGGAAGCCGTCCTCTCCGAGGTGGTGTGGCCTTCGGAGCGCGGGGTGGAGGCGACGCTCTCCATCATGAAGCCCTACCGCTCCCTGTGGATGGTGCACCAGTTGGCCCGGCACCAGGACGGTTCACGGTACGAGCGCACCCGGGGACAGATGTTGCGCGACGTCTACGTGCGCGCCGTGGAGCATGCGCAGGCGGACAGCGCCTTCCGGTGGTTCGCGGCGTACATCGAATCGACGGTGCCCTTCACCCACCGCGCGCATGTCGGCTTCGCCGAACGGATGGCCGGCACGGGGCGGACCTGCCTGCTGCCGATGCGGATGATCGACGTCGAGTGCGCGCATCCCAGCGGCCAGGAGGACTCCAGACTGGAGCTGGGCCCCGCGACGGATGCGGAGCGGAGGCGGCTCGTGGAGGAGCTCGCCCTCACCCGGCCCGCCTGCTACGCCGAAGCGCTGGACCTCCGGCTGGAGACGCTGGACCTGGAGGACGCGGCGCGGCCGTGGGTCTCCCAGGGGCTGGAGCGCGAGCGGTACGTGCTGGTCGCTCGGGAGGGAATGACGCCCCTGGCGGTGGCCGTGCTGGAGGTCGGGCCTCCGGGGACCAATCCCTTCCGCCTGCTGGACTCCGCGCGCCTGTTCCCGCTGTCCGCTCGCGGGAGGGACGCCTACCCGGCGCTGCTGGACGAAGCGCGCCGCTGGTTCGCCCGTCGGGACCGCGACAGCTTCACCTTCCTCGCCGAGGCCCCCGGCGATGTCGAAGCAGCGGGCCTGCACGACGACGCCCCCGAGGCCAGGCCCTACCTCTGGATCATCCCCGCGGACCTCGCCTCCGAATTCCTGGAACACATCCACGAGCAGACGGCGCCCCGTCCGCTCCACACCCCCGAGAAGGAGCTGTCATGAGCCTGATGCAGACGCAGTACCTGCCGCACGTGCAGGAGACCCGAGCCCGCCTGGAGTCGGACCCCGTGGTGCGCATGCTGCTGGACCCGGGCATCGCCCCCGGCGTGATGGAGCGCTTCCTCATCGAGTGGTCCGCCCGGGGCGCCTACATGACCGAGCCGGTGGACGGGTGGATCCGCGGCGCGGGCGAGCGCTGCATCGCGCTGGGTCAGGAGAAGGTGGGCCGTCAGCTCATCACCCACGCGAAGCACGAGGCCGGCCACCACCTGATGACCATTCAAGACGCTCGGGTGTTGGTGGACACGTGGAACAAGCGTCACGCGGACGTGCTGGACGCGGACGCGCTGGTCGCGCAGGCGCCCACGGCCGCCATGCGTGAATACCGGCAGGTGCACGACGAGGCCATCACCGGCGACCTGCCCCTGGGCCAGGCCGCCATCGAGTACGAGGTGGGCTATCTGGCGGTCGTGCTGGTGCCCCGCATCCTCGCGAACGTGCGCGCGGTGCTCGGGCAGCGGACGCTGGACACGCTCACCTTCCTGAAGGAGCACGCGGAGGTGGACGTGGGCCACACCGCGCTCAACGAACGGATGATGGAGGACCTGCTGCGCACGCACCCCGAGGAAGGCCCGCGGCTGGCGGCATACGGCACGCGCGGGCTGGACTGCTACCTGCGCTTCCTGGGCGACTGCATGCGCGCGGCCCAGGACACCGGCCGCCTCTCCGCCGCGGCCTGAGCCTGCTGCCGGGAGTCACGGGGCCGGGTGCAGGGGCTTGCGTGACTCCCAGTACTCGCGGAGCGCGGGCACGGAGACGAGCTCCCGCTCCGGATAGCGCAACGCCGTCAGCTTGCCTCCGAACACGCAACCGGTGTCCAGGCAGACGGTGTTGTGGACCCACTCGGCTTCCGGCACCGAGGTGTGGCCGTACACCACCACCGCGCTCCCCCGGTACTGCTCCGCCCAGTCGGCGCGCACCGGCAGGCCATACGCATCCGCTTCGCCCGTCGTCTCTCCGTAGAGCGCGAAGTCGCGCATCTCCGTGGAGTCGCGCCCGTGCATCGACTCCTTCAAGCCCGCGTGCGCCACCACCAGGCGTCCGTCGTCCAGGACGTAGTGCGGGGAGCGGGCCTCGATGAAGTCCGCCACCGCCTGTGAGAACTCCGGGGGCTCGCGCTCCAGTTGCTCCAGGGTCATCGCGAGCCCGCGCGCGACCCGCACATCCTTGCCCCGCAGCTTCTTGAGCAGCTTGATTTCATGGTTGCCCGGCACGCACAGCGCCGTGCCCGCCTCCACCATGCCCATCACCAACCGCAGCACGCCCGTCACGCCCGGGCCCCGGTCGATGAGGTCGCCCAGGAACACCACCCTGCGCCCCTCCGGCACCCCCACGTCGAACCCGGGCGAGCCGTCCGCGCGCGGCGCGACCGTGTAGCCCAGCTTCGTCAGCAGCGCCTTCAGCTCGTCGAAGCAGCCGTGGATGTCTCCGATGATGTCGAACGGTCCGTGTTCCTCCTGGCGGTGACTCGGCACGCGCTGCCGTTCAAACGACACCGCGTCCACCGTCTCCGGGGTGAGCACATGGATGTGCTTGAAGCCCTCCTTCGGCAGGCTCCGCAGGGCGTTCTGCAGTTGCTGCGCCTGATTGCGCAGCCCGCGTGCACTGGTTCCGGGGCGGGAGCGATTGCGCTCCAACAGGAGCGCTTCCGGCAGGTCCAGCACCACCGCCACCAGGGGCACGTGGTGTTCACGCGCCAGGGCCATCCAGCGCTTGCGTGACTCGGCGCTCAGCGGAACGCCGTCGATGACGGTACAGGCGCCCCGCGCCAGCCTCGCGGCCACGTCGGCGTGCAGCGCGGCGGCCTCCGGGGACGTGCCATCGTTGACGTCGGACACCACGTCCGTGGGCGGGAAGTGCCGGTGGGCGAGCGTGGAGCGGCCGGAGCCGGAGGGACCGATGAGCAGCACGAGCGACTGCCCTGGGATTTGGAGCTTCATGGTTCGAACACCGACGTGAGGGTCGGCGCACCGACCGGCGCCCCTTCCGGGGCAGGGCGCACGCCGTCACTCCAACGCGCGACCCCGACCGGCGCCCGGGTCACGCGAAGCCTCGCGGACCCTCCGGCTCCGGACGGGATGAGCCCCCTACGTGCGGCCGCGCGTCCACCTGACATGCGTCACTTCAACGGCAGGATGAAGGCTTCCAGGTACACCTCCGGACGGTCGATGTCGCCCGCGGGCGTGCGCTGGTAGCCCCGGCGCTCGTACATGCGCGCCACGCCCGTCGCGCCCCGGCGCACGTGGAGGGTGATGGCGTCCAGGCCCCAGCGCCGCGCGAGGACCTCCGTCTCCGCCAGCAGCGGCTGCGCCAGGCCCTTTCCGTGGACGCGCACCGACGTGGCCAGCGCCCGCAGGTCCGCCGTGCGGGGCAGCCAGGATTCGGAGCCGGGCGCACCGGGCGGGTACAGGGCCACCGTGCCCACGATTTCGCCGTCCAGCTCCGCCACCAGGAGGGTGCACACCTTCCGGCGCGAGGCCACGTCGCGCAGGAACGCCTTGCGCTCCTCGGAGTAGACGACCTCCGGCAACTTCTTCGCGTACTGCGTGATGTAGGCGTCCACCAGCAGCTCGCCAATCGCCCCGTCATCCTCGGGGCGAGCCTCGCGGATGAGGGTCCGCGCCACCAGGTCCGTGCTCATGTGCCGCCCCCTAGCACGCTGGCTGCCAGGGGGACAGCGGGCCGTCGTTCAGCCCGGGTTGCAGGGCAGCTCGACCGTGAAGGTGGCGCCGCTGCCGGGCTCGCTCTCCACGCGGATGATGCCGCCGTGGGCTTCAACCCCCTGCCTGGCAATCCAGAGCCCCAGCCCCAATCCCCCATAGTTGTTCGTCGACACCGCGCGCTCGAACCGGTCGAAGATGCGGGCCTGCGCATCGAGGGGAACCCCGATGCCGTGGTCCTTGATCACCAGCCGTGCCCGGTCCCGGGACGCCTTCACCATCACCTCCACGGGCTTGCCCGCGCCGTACTTGAGCGCGTTGGAGAGCAGGTTCGTCACCACCTGCTCAAGCCGTGACCGGTCCCACCGGCCCCACGTCGGCTGATCGACGAGCACCCGGAGCTGGCAGCCCGACCGGGTCACCTCTTCGGAGGCGCGGTCCACCCCCTCCAGCACGAGGGCCGCCAGATCACATTCCTCGGCCTGGAGCACGAGCCGCCCCTCGCTGATGCGGACGACATCCAGGAGGTCCTCCGTGAGCGTGCCGAGCCGCTCCACCTGACGCCGTGCCCGGTCCAGCCGCTCCTGCACGCGCGCATCCCCCACCTCCCGCGCCAGACGCGTGAGGGAGTGGAGCTGGAGCTGGAGGGCCATGAGGGGCGTGCGCAGCTCGTGCCCGGCGATGGACAGGAAGTCATCGCGCAGCCGCACCGCCACCAACAGCTCCTTCTCGATGCGCTTGCGGTACTCAATCTCCGCTTCGAGCATCTTGGAGCGTTGCTGGAGGACCGCGACTTCGCGCAGGCGCAGCTCATCGGCGGGAACGCCCGAATAGGCCTCGGTGGGGCTGACGTGGGCATGCGCGCCGCAGACGTCCTGGAACACCCGCGCATCCTCCTGCGTCTGGAAGCCTCCCAACGCATAGGCGCACAGCAGGCCGAACGGGTGCGACTTGCCAAGCTCGTTCCACTGCTCCTCCAACAGGAGCGCGGCCTTGGGGTTCTGAGCCTTCAGGAGCAGGTCCACCATCTCGCCGAAGGCGCGAACCCTCCGCCCGCCCGCGGCGCGATGGCTCCTGTCGAGCACCTCCCCGATGACCTGCTGGAAGCGACTCCAGTCCGGCAGTCCGTCGACCATGAACCTGGCGAGGGTGGCCCGGGCATCGAGCAGGACGAGCCGCCCGTCCTCCAGGGCGCGCTCCACCTCGAAGCCCAGGGCCTTCAGCCGCGCCGTGAAGCCCTCCGCGTGCGCTTCCGAGGCGATGACGACCGCGGGCTCACCCTCCTTGAAACCGGCGTCCAGGAACTTCGCGACCACGTCGAAGAGGAACGATGGATCCTCGTAGAACTGGACGCGGTGGTCGCTGCCTCCCGACGGGTGCTGGCGTTGCGCCGTACATCCGTGGGCTGAGCTCATGGGGCATCATACGGCCGACCCGGGAATCCGCATCCGGCCCACCCGGCGGCTGCCACCTTGGCAGCATCACTCGGGACCTTCATGCCAGGGGTACGTCACGTTCCCCACGCTCGGAGTGACGGCTTTCCGTCAGGGTTGGTCGCCCGCCAGGAAACCCCTCCCCCGCCAGCCTGGTCTCATCAGGGCGCGCGGACGCACCGTTTCCGCCGCGCGCCCTTGAGTGCCCAGGCCGCGAACAGCAGGCCTCCCGCCACCGCAGCGGATCCGCCTCCGCCCGTGGTGCAGCCGCCCGTCGGCGTCCCCGCATCCACCGTCTCCGGATCCACGCCCGGCTTCGGCGTGGGCGCCTCCTGTGACGGTCCCTCCGCGACCTCTTCCGGCGGCGTCCCCGCATCCGTGGGGTCCGGCGGCGTGCCCGCGTCGGGGGACGCCTCACTGGCGGTCAGCTCCTGATAGCGCTGGATGAGCCGCAGCCGCGCCGCATCGAACGCGGCGCCGTCGTCCGTCACGCGCGACGCGGCCGGGATCAGCTCCCGCGCCACCTTGCGCGCGAAGCCCGGGTCTCCCGCGTCACTCACCGCCTTGAGCCACTCGTAGTCCTGCATGCCCTGACGGATGAGCTTCAGGCGCAGCGACGCCACCGGCACGTCCGTCGTCCCGCCAATCGCGGCCGGCGTGCCCGGGTAGAAGAGCGTCCCGTCGCCGTTGCCATTGAAGCGGTACTGGTCCGACCACGCCGTGGAGAGCATGCCCACCGACTGGTAGTACAGCTCGCCCGTCGCGCCCTCCAGGAACGTCACCCACTCCATCGCGCGCGCCTTCGCCGCCGACCGGTCCAGCATGTACGACGGCCACCCCGCGCCCGGCTTGTTCTCCGGCGCGTTGGTGCCATACGCACAGCCGTGGCTCATGCAGCTCTGATACATCCACAACTGCGTACCGGGACGCTTCAGGAAGTCCGTGTACGTGTCGCGCTGGTCGCCCCGGAAGGTGCCTTCCGTGCCGTCCAGGTGGTTCACCAGCGGCACCACCGCGTCCACCAGGCCCTCCAGGTCGTGGTTGCCCATCTCGTGCGAGTTCGTCGTCAGCAGCGTGCGCAGCCCGGGCGCCGCCTCGCGCACCAGGGCCCCCGTCGCGTGCACCTGCGCGAAGCTCGTGCCGTAGGGCGGCTCGTCCCCCAGTTGCACGTAGGCCCGGTCCAGCCAGCCCTTCGCCTTCATGTGCGCGGTGAAGTCCTTCAGGTTCTCCGCGTCGAGCGGGCCCACGTACTCCAGGCTCGTCATCCGCGCGCCGGGCAGCCGCGTGGGCGCGGTGCCGTCCAGGTACGGCCCCCACGTCGCGTCGAAGTCGCTCCACGCGGGCGGCCAGGGCTTGCGCGGGAAGAGGCTGGACAGCGTGAAGCGGTGCTCCAACGCCATGCGCTGGTAGCGCGCGAGCAGCGGCTGCAATTCCTTCGGCGTGCAGTCCTCCCGGCCCGTGTGCGCGCGGCACACGTGCGGCGGCCACAGCAGGAACGCCGACGGCAGCGAGGACGTGCTGGGCAGCGTCGCGTCCACCACCGTCAGCCGCGCGGTCACCTGCCGCTGGAAGCCTCCGGCGGCCTCCACCGTCACCGTGCCGGTGTAGTCACCGGGGGGCGCATCCTTGGGCACGTGCACGTCCACCCAGACGGCTCGCGCCTCGCCCGCGGGCACGTCGAAGGGGAAGGCCGTGCGCTGCTCCCCGGCGACCTCGTCCGTGTCCGGCACCAGGCCGTCCGGCCACCGGCCCACCGGCTCTCCCGCCACGGAGGCCTGCTTCGTGGTGACGAGCGCCTCGCGGTACAGCGTCACGTCCGGCCCCTTCAGCGTCGCGGGGCCCTCCAGCGCGGGCAGTCGGGCGCGCACGCCCTGGAGGCCCGAGTCCCCTCCGTGCAGCGCCACCTGGAACGAGACGAACTCATTGCGCGCCCCGGTGAGGCGCACCTCGGTGGCGCTCCGGACGGCACTCTGCGGCCGGACCTTCACCATCAGCCCCTCGCCCCACACGGCGGGACTGGCCGCGAAGGCCGGCAGGGCCACGGACAGCGACAGCAGGGCGAGGCACGACGGTCGTCTCGAAGGCATGAGGGAAGAAACGCACGCGGGCCTGGGAGGGCTTCCCGCCAGGGACGCTCCTGTCAGCCGGGCAGGCAGGCGGGCAGCGGCCCCGCGGTGGCTTGCTCCCACTCGCGGCGCGCGGTCCGGCTCAGAGGAAATCGCCGATGATGCCCGGGAGCTGTTCGCCCAGCCGCTGGAGCAGGCCGCGCTGCTTCCAGCCCTGCCAGTGGATCTCCCGGGAGTGCGTGAGGTCCTGCTCGAAGGAGGCCTCCAGCGCCTTCGCCAGCACCGGATCCTCCACCATCAGGGAGCCCTCGTCGGTGTGGTTGAGCGCCAGCGGATCCATGTTGGTGGAGCCCACGATGCCCAGCAGGTCGTCCGCGAGCAGCGTCTTGGAGTGCATCATGGAGATCTCGTACTCCCAGATGCGCACCCCCTCCGACAGCAGCCGTGCGTAGGACGCGCGCTGCGCGGAGAGCACGGGCCCCACGTCGTGGTAGCGGCCCGGCACCAGCACGCGCACGTCCACGCCCTGGCGCGCCTTCTCGATGAGCATGTCGCTGAGGGCTTCGGACGGGATGAAGTACGAGTTGGCGATCCACAGCCGGTGCTTCGCCGACGCGATGGACAGCGCCCACATCTTGGACGCCTCCGACAGGAAGCGGTGGCCGGTGCTCGCGACGAAGCACGCGTGGGCTTCACCGGCCGGCGCGAGGGGCGGGAAGGACTCCGGAGGAAGGAAGTCGCCCCCGGCCTCCTGCCAGTTCTCCGCGAAGGCCACCTGCATGCCGCGCACGGCGGGACCGCGCACGCGCACGTTGGTGTCGCGCCAGGTCTCCGCCGCATCGCCGTTGCCCAGCCAGCTGCGCCAGATGCCGAAGCCGCCGGTCAGCGCCACCTCGCCGTCGCGGATCACCAGCTTGCGGTGCATGCGCGCGCGGATGCGCACCGCGTCCAGCGAGGCCACCGCGCCCTGGTACGGGCGGTAGATGCGCACGTCGCACCCGGCGTCCGCGAGCACGGGGGCGACGACCTCGAAGTTCACGCTGCCCAGCGGGTCCACGAGCACGCGGCACTGCACGCCGGGTGCTCGCTCACGCAGCGCGATGAGCAGCCGGTCCGACGGAATCCCCGGACGCCAGATGTAGCTGGCGATGTGGATGCTGGAGCGGGCGGCGCGGATCTCCTCCTCGATGACGTCGAAGACCTGGCCGTTCTGCACCAGCTCCACGCCGTTGCCCGGCTCCAGCGACATCCCCAACGTCTGGGTGATGGCCACGGAGCGCGCCACCGGGTCGTCCGGCAGCGCGCGCAGGCGCAGATCATGCCGGTGGTTGGGATACGAGCACCCCGCGGCGAGCAGGGCAATCAAGATGGGCCAGGCCAGCCGCACGGTCCCGAAGGTAGGGCACGCCCCTCCAAGACGCATCCACCGCGTGCGCGACAGTGGAGGAAGCACCGGGATGGACCCCGGCACCGTCCACCCGATGACGGTTGCACCGCGTGTCTCAAGAGGCGGGTGGTGTCAGACGCGTCGCATGCGCACTGCTGGGAGTGGCATCGGACGGCGGCACGGAGGACGGACACGGACATGAAGCGACGGGGGAAGGGGCGGGCCTGGGACCGGGGCGTCCGGGCGCTCCTCATGGGGAGTCTGCTGGGGGCGCCAGTCGCGCTCGCGGTGGAACAAGCGCCGGAGGTGCCTCCCACGCAGGACGGAGCGCGTGCTCCCGAATCCCTCGCGGAGCCGCCACCGCCGCTGGAGCCCACCGCGTCGGATGTGCCGTTCATGGACACCGTGACGCCGCCTCCCGCCGTGCCGCCCCGCGTCCTGCGTCCCTTCATTCCGCACGGGGAACCCGACACGAACGCGAAGCTGTCCGGCGGCACGATCGCCGCGCACGCGGGGCTCACGCTGGTGCCCCTGGCCTCCGTCTGGACCGCGACGCGCGTGGGCGGTGACACCCGCCTGGGCGCCACCGCCGCCGAGGCCGCCGCCGGCACCCTGCTGGCCTCGCTCCCCGGACGCTTCCTCTTCGTCCACCCCTCCTATCCCCAGGGCCGGTGGCTGGAGTTGGAGGTCGGCGCGTTCGGCGCCGCCTTCGTGGTGACGCCGCCCATCGCCGCGCTCGGCACCTGGGGCATGGGCGAGGTCGCGTTCGGCGCCAGCGAACAACGCGGCCACGCGTACCTGGGCGCGCTCGGAGGTGCGACGGCGGGAATGCTGCTCGGCATCGCCGCGCACGAAGGCCTGAAACACCTCGCCGGCTCCAGCGAGCGGCTGGCCACCTTGCGCAGCTACCTTGCGTTCTCGCTCATCGGCACCGGCGCCACCGTGGGCTATCAGTGGAGTCGCACTCCCACGCAGCGGCGTTGACGCATCGTTTCGCCGCACCGATGTTTCACTTTTCTTCCCGCGTGCGGCGCCTCGGCGCCCTGCTCCCCACACCGGCGCACGGGCCTGCAACATCCCCCGTGGCGCTGTCAGACGGGGCCCCTAGAGTGCGCCTCGCAGCACGAACACGACCCAGGGAGAAGACACCATGCAGGCTCGCAAGCACGTCCGCCACATCGCGTTCATCGCCGCTGTCGTCGCCACCGTGATGGGCGTGGGCATCGCCGTCGCGCCGGCCTCCGCCACCGCGGGGGATTGCACGCCCACCTGTTTCAAGAACCCCATCTCCGGGCAGATCACCTGTACGTACCCCTGCCCGTAGTCCCGCGCGGGCAGCGCACGTAGGTCCCAGGGCCCCACCCGCGCATGCCGGGTCGGGGCCTTCTTCATGCCCCGGACACGGAGCCCCGAAGAAGACGCGCCTACTCGGAGCGCATCGCCTCCACGGGGTCCAGCTTCGCCGCGCGCGCCGCCGGGTAGATGCCGAACGCCAGCCCCACCCCGCAGCTCATCGCCAGCGACACCGCCACGGACCAGAGCGGCACCTCCGTGGGCAGTTGGATCATCCACCGCGCCAGCAGCGACAGGCCCACGCCCAGGCCCACGCCCAGCGCGCCGCCCACCAGCGACAGCACCACCGCCTCCAGCGCGAACTGCGCGAGGATGCGGTAGCGCTTGGCCCCCAGCGCCTTGCGGATGCCAATCTCCCGCGTCCGCTCCGTCACCGCCACCAGCATGATGTTCAGGATGCCGATGCCGCCCACCAGCAGCGACAGCAGACACACGCCGAAGCTGGCCGCGGAGATGGCCGCGGACATGTTGTTGAACATCTCCGTGGTGCTCGCATTGGAGAAGATGAAGAAGTCGTCCGCTTCGTCCGGCTTGAGCCCGTGACGCCGGCGCATGAGCAGCGTCACCTCATCCTCCGCCCGCGAGAGCACGTCCGCGGAGCGCGCCTGGATGCTGATGCGCAGGTCCCGGATGCCGAAGATGCCCGCGTACGTGGTGAGGGGAATCATCGCCTGGTTGTCCTGGCTGGCCCCGCCCATGAGCCCACCCCGGCGCTTGAG